>CAYTNT010000058.1:0-6756 GCA_964439235.1 uncultured Rhodoluna sp.
GGAACCCAACTAGTCAAGCGCGGCCTGGCCGAGATGCTCAAGGGCGGCGTCATCATGGACGTCGTGACCCCCGAGCAGGCGAAGATTGCCGAAGATGCGGGAGCAGTTGCCGTAATGGCACTCGAGCGCGTGCCAGCTGACATCCGCGCACAGGGCGGCGTCGCAAGAATGAGCGACCCAGACATGATTGACGGCATCATCAGCGCGGTCTCGATTCCAGTGATGGCTAAGGCTCGCATCGGTCACTTTGTTGAGGCGCAGATCCTCGAGGCGCTCGGAGTCGACTACATCGACGAGTCAGAAGTTCTCAGCCCGGCAGACTACGTCAATCACATCGACAAGTGGAACTTCAAGGTTCCCTTTGTCTGCGGTGCAACTAACCTCGGTGAAGCGCTCCGCCGAATCACCGAAGGAGCTGCCATGATCCGCTCAAAGGGTGAGGCCGGAACGGGCGACGTCTCAGAGGCCACCAAGCACATCCGCACCATTACTGGTGAGATCCGTGCGCTGGCTGCAAAGACCGAGGATGAGCTTTACGTAGCCGCAAAGGAACTTCAGGCCCCGTACGAGCTCGTTCGCGAGGTTGCCCACACCGGCAAGCTTCCGGTGGTGATGTTCACCGCAGGTGGCGTTGCTACTCCAGCCGACGCGGCCATGATGATGCAGCTGGGCGCAGACGGTGTCTTCGTCGGCTCGGGAATCTTCAAGTCAGGTAACCCGGTTGAGCGCGCAAAGGCCATTGTCAAGGCAACAACCTTCTACAACGACCCATCAGTCCTGGCTGAGGTTAGCCGGGGCCTGGGTGAGGCTATGGTCGGAATCAACGTGAAGGACATCCCCGCGCCGCACCGACTCGCCGAGCGCGGCTGGTAATCAAGCATCTTCATGACGCTCAGAATCGGTGTACTCGCCCTTCAAGGGGATTTTCGGGAACACCTCGAAGTTCTAGAGCGACTCGGCGTTGAGCACCTGCCTGTCAAACGACCCGGCGAGCTAGCCGCTCTCGATGGGCTCATCCTCCCTGGCGGAGAAAGCACTGTCTTTCAAAAACTGTCGCAAGCGTACGGGCTCTTTCAACCAATCAAGGATGCGATTGCAGCCGGTCTTCCGGTTTTCGGAACCTGTGCTGGCCTGATCATGCTCGCCGACGATATCGAAGACGGCATCCCTGGGCAGCAAACCTTCGGCGGTCTGGATGTAGTTGTTCGTCGCAACGCTTTCGGTGGCCAACTCGACTCATTTGAGACTGATCTAGCTTTCGCTGGCATTTCTGGACCGGTCAGGGCCGCTTTCATCCGAGGACCAGTTATCGAACGAGTTGGCAGCGATGTCGAAGTTCTGTCGCAGCTGCACGACGGAAGGGTAGTGGCCGTTCGGCAAAACAACCTTCTGGGCATCTCTTTCCACCCAGAGGTCACCGGCGAGGATCGCATCCACTCTCTATTCTTAGACATCGCCCAAAAGGCCAGGCGTTAGACTTTAGTCGATCTAAATCGCCGCAAGGCAGTAATTCAGGAGCATCATGTCCGGCCACTCCAAATGGGCTACAACCAAGCACAAGAAGGCTGTCATCGACAGCAGGCGAGCCAAGCTGTTCGCCAAACTCATCAAGAACATTGAGGTCGCAGCGCGCCTCGGTGGCGCTGACATCGACGGCAATCCAACTCTTTACGACGCTGTTCAAAAAGGCCGCAAAAGCTCTCTTCCAAACGACAACATCGAGCGTGCAATCAAGCGTGGCGCAGGTATCGGCGGAGACGCTGTCGAGTACACCACCATCATGTACGAGGGCTACGGCCCAAACGGTGTCGCACTGCTTATCGAGTGTCTTACCGACAACAAAAACCGTGCTGCTGCCGAGGTTCGCTTGGCTGTTTCAAGAAACGGTGGAACGATGGCGGACCCAGGTTCGGTGTCCTACCAGTTCAGTCGAAAGGGAGTGATTCTTGTTGCAGCCGCCGAAGGCGTGTCCGAGGATTCACTTCTCGAGGCTGTTCTAGAGGTTGGTGTCGATGACATCGAGGCCCGCGAGGACCAGTTCGTTATCACCACTGACCCGAGCGTTATGGTCGACGTCCGTATGGCTCTGCAGGCTGCCGGAATCGACTACGAAAGTGCAGACGTTGAGTTCGTCTCCTCGATGCCTATTCAGGTGGATGCCGATACCGCCCGCAAGGTCATCAAACTCATCGATGCACTTGAGGACAGCGACGACGTGCAGAACGTTTACTCCAACTTTGACATGTCGGCCGAGGTAATGGCCGAACTGGAAAACGACTAGCCAAACCGATGCGCATCCTCGGCGTAGACCCAGGACTCACCAGGTGTGGTCTCGCCGTTGTCGATTACTCGAACGGAAAATTCCAGCTGGTCTTTGCAGATACGTTCCGGTCGAACCCAAAAGAGCAACTCGCGGATCGGGTTTACCAGATTTCGCAGCAGATTGAGCAACGTTTCGTTGAATTCAAACCAGAGACTGTGGCTCTCGAGAGGGTTTTTGCCCAGGCCAACCTGAGGTCTGTGATGGCCACTGCTCAAATCAGTGGTGTCGTGCTGTATCTGTCACGCAAGTTTGAAGTTCCGATAGCCTTTCACACGCCGAGTGAAGTCAAACTCGGAGTAACCGGTTCGGGAAGGGCCGATAAGACTCAGGTAGGGGCGATGGTTCAACGCCTCCTGAATTTGGATGCGCCGCTCAAACCAGCCGATACCGCAGACGCCTGTGCGATAGCCATGACTCACGCCTTGAGATTTGGTATTGCAGCCGGCGGTGAAACCGGTTCCACCAGGCTGCCCATGACTAAGGCGCAGCAGGCTTGGGCTGACGCAATCCGCAAATCCCAGAACTAGAGCCCTTCTCGCATAGCATTTACGGGTGATTGCTAGCGTTTCAGGCCCAGTGCAGCGAGTTTCTTCGAACTCGTGCGTAATCACCGTCTCGGGAATCGGCTTCGAAGTGGCCGTTCCGCACAGATCGCTAACTGGCATGAGAGTCGGTCAGCAGGTGACGCTCAACACATCCCTGGTCGTTAGAGAGGATTCGCTTACCCTCTTCGGCTTTGAGCACATCGATGAGCTCGACACTTTTGAACTTTTGCTTGGAGTCTCAGGTATCGGCCCGCGCATGGCACTAGCAATTCTCAGTTCGCTGACCGTCGATGAAATCGCGCGTGCGGTGGTGGGTCAGGACGATCGCCGATTCACGACTGTTTCCGGCATTGGTGCGAAAACCGCGAAGATGATCGTTCTCAGTCTGACTGGTAAGTTCGCTGCTCAGCTTCAAGATTCCGCGCCAGTCTCCAAGGTTGATGATCAAACTTTCCAGGATGTTGTCAGCGCTCTGATGGGCCTAGGAATAGACGAAAAGTCATCGCTAGCGCTGGTCCAACAAGCCCTGGAGCAAACTGCCAACCCAACCAGGGATGCGCTACTCAAGAAGGCGCTCTCAATTTCTGCAGCCAAGCGCGGAGACAGGTAGCACAACCATGAGTTTCGAAGATGTGGTTAGTGGACCGGGCGAAGAGTTTGAAGAGAAAATCCGCCCAGCTTCGCTGTCAGAGTTCATCGGGCAAGAGCGGATTCGCACTCAGATCTCGACATTGATTCGCGCCAGCTCACTTCGCGGAGAGGTTGCGGAGCACATTCTCTTGGCTGGTCCGCCCGGCCTCGGAAAAACCACTCTGGCAAACATCGTTGCGAACGAAGCCCAGGCTCGACTGCGCGTCACTTCGGGTCCAACTCTCACGAACGCCGCGGATCTCGCGGCTATCCTCACCTCTCTCGCTGCTGGCGATGTCTTGTTTATCGATGAAATCCATCGCATGGGCAAGGCCGCAGAAGAGATGCTCTACCTCGCGATGGAGGATTTTCGTGTTGACGTGATGGTCGGCAAGGGTCCAGGCGCAAGCAGCATCCCTCTAGACCTCGAGAGATTTACACTCATCGGCGCTACCACGAGGTCAGGAATGTTGCCGAACCCACTAAAAGATCGATTCGGATTCACTGCGAATCTCGACTTTTACGACGAAGCAGAGCTGGCACAGATCATCAAGCGGTCTGCCGGAATACTTGGAATCGCAATTGGTAATGAAAGTGCGAGTCGTATCGCGTTGAGCTCTAGAGGTACGCCACGCGTGGCAAACCGGCTTCTGCGTCGAGTTCATGATTTTTGGCTAGTCGATCGAGGTTCGGATGATGCAATCGCTGCTCCAGTTGATTCGGCCAGCATTGCCCCAGAGGCAGTAGAGCAAGCGCTTTCGCTTTACGAGATTGACAGCTTGGGGCTAGACCGTCTAGACCGCGAGGTTCTGCGAACCTTGATCGTCAAGTTCGAAGGTCAGCCCGTCGGTCTCGGCACTCTCGCTGCCGCAATCGGCGAGGAGCCTGACACCCTCGAGCACTCGGTTGAGCCGTTCTTGCTGCGCAAGGGCCTTTTATTGCGAACCCCAAGAGGCAGGCAAGCGACACCTGCCGCAGAGCGTCACCTAGCTGCTCGGTAACGGCTAAATCTGGCTGGAGGCTAAGCGCGACACCAGGACACATGCGTCCGCTCCGCTAGGCCTGAACTATAATCTTGGAGGGCCCTGATTGGGTCAATTTTTTGTCTAACGTTAGGTTTCAAGTGGACCCTCAGTCACTCTTTATGTTCGCCGCCATCGGTTTCCTCATCGTGCTCATGGTGATGCAGAGCCGCAAGCGAAAGAAGCAGGCCGAAGAGTTGGCGAATTCTCTGTCGGTAGGCGTTTGGGTAATGCTCACCAGTGGAATCTACGGACAGATTGTGGCCGTGAATGAAGACCGCATTTCACTTCGTGCCGGCGAAAGCACTCTTCTGGTAGCCAAGGGCGCCGTGATGCGCACTGTAGACGCCCCTGCCGAGGCGCTGGTCAAGAAGACCGTTGCGGCAAAGGCTCCCGCCGCCAAGGCGTCCTCGACCAAAGCTGCCACAGCGGCAAAGAAGCCAGCGGCTAAGTCAGCTGCAAAGTCAGCGAAATAGTCTTTTCAAATCTCTCTAGTCAGGAACTCAAGTGGCTGCATCAGGCGTAGTTAGAAACTCACGAAGAAAAATTGTTTGGCTCGCAACCATCATGGCTACCTTTGTCGCCTTGATCGGTGGCGGTGTGCTAACTGGAGCGCCAGCTACCTTCGTCCCAAAGTTGGCTCTCGACCTAGAGGGTGGAACGCAGATCATTCTTTCACCGGCTCTGGCCGACGGTGAGCAGGTTAGCGCTGAAGAGCTGACCCAAGCTGTTGGAATTATCCGCCAGCGTGTGGACTCTTCTGGTGTGAGTGAATCTCTGATTTCGACTCAGGGCAACAGCAACATCGTGGTGCAGATCCCAGGCACCCCGAGCGACAGCACCCTTGCTCTTATTCGAAGCTCTGCAAAGCTGGAATTCCGTCCGGTGATTCTGACCAATACATCGACTTCTACCTCCGTGGGTGGCGAAAATGGTGCTTCGGCCTCGCCAGGAGTCGATACCGAGCCGACCGTAAAGCCAACCGACTTCAGTGACCCGAACTGGGTTACCCCAGCAATTCAGAGCCAGTTTGACGCACTTGACTGTTCAAAGCAATTCCGCCAGCCTGGCCAAATTGACGACCCGACTAAGCCTCTGGTTACCTGTGGCACCGACGGTTTTAGCAAGTACGTGCTTGGCCCGGTAGAGCTTGACGGCGAGAACATCGCGGATGCCACTAACGGAACCACCACCACCACGACTGGTGCGAGCACCAACACTTGGGCCGTGAACCTTTCGTTCAACGACGAGGGTCGCGAGAAATTCAAGAACGTTACTACTCGACTGGTCAACTTGGCTGATCCGCGCAATCGTTTTGCGATCACTCTCGACGGGTTTGTAATCACGGCGCCGACCACCCAGTCGGCGATTACCGGTGGGGAGGCACAGATCACCGGTTCGTTCGACCAGAACACCTCGAAGGCTCTCGCTGACCAGCTCAAGTACGGTTCGCTGCCAATCTCGTTCATTGTTCAGAGTCAAGAGAACATCTCACCAACCCTCGGTGGAGAGCAGCTGGCTGCAGGTCTGCTAGCGGGCTTCATCGGACTCATCCTGGTGGTCATCTACTCGATCTTCCAGTACCGAGCGCTTGCAATTGTGACCATCGGTTCGTTGATTGTTGCAGCGGCGCTGGTCTACCTCGTTATCGCATTTCTGTCATGGCGAATCGACTACCGACTTTCTCTGGCCGGTGTAGCTGGTCTGATCGTGGCGATCGGTGTGACGGCCGACTCCTTCATCGTTTACTTCGAGCGCGTTCGCGACGAATTGCGTGATGGACGCCCGCTATCAGCGGCGGTCGAAGCGGGTTGGAAGCGCGCTTTCCGAACGATTGTCGTGTCGGATGCCGTTAGCATGCTCGCTGCTATCGTGCTCTACGTCTTGACCGTAGGAAACGTCAAGGGCTTCGCGTTCACGCTCGGTCTGACGACGATTATCGACCTCTTAGTGGTTATTCTCTTTACCCATCCGCTGCTGCAGCTGCTTGCACAAACACGGTTCTTCTCGTCGGGCAACAAGTGGTCAGGATTCGACAGCAAGGCTTTGGGTGGCGCCGTCTATCGCGGTCGCATGAAGTTTGCAACTTCAGACAAGATTGGCGAAAGCAAGCTTGCGAAGGCAAATAAAGAAGCCAACAAGCGACAGACACTTGCAGAGCGCAAGGCCGCAGAAGCAGAAGGAGACAAGTAATGTCTAGATTTAGCGATTTCGGTAACGCTCTTTACAGCGGCGA
>CAYTNT010000059.1:0-6711 GCA_964439235.1 uncultured Rhodoluna sp.
TAGTTGGAGTTGCAGTGGCTGTTGACTTCGGCAACCAAAATGCCTTCAGCCATCGCCATGCCCTCGATGGCGGCTTCGATTCGCTCTTTCCAGGAATCGGCCAATTCTTGATTGCTCGGATCAGCCAAAGAACTCTGCTCGTGGATTTCATCGACCAGCGGAAACAGAAGTCGAGCCCCAGCGAGCCGGTTCGTTTCGCTGAAACCGGGAACCATCACTGCGCCACCGTTTTGGAATGCGAGCTGATACAGGGCCATCTGGGCGTTCTCGTCGGCTTTTGACTTTGGCGTGTGAGCTTTTCCAGTTTTTAGATCGACAATCGTGATTGCACCGCTTGGATCTCGCTCAATTCGGTCGACAGTACCTGAGATGATCGCGTCACCGAGCTTGCCTGAAATCTTCTGCTCTGCAGCAAGCACCTCGATTCCGGACTCCTTTTGAGCAGTGAGGTAGTTCGCCAGATTGGCAATAATCTTGCGTGCTTTGCGACGCTGCATCTCTTCCATCCAGGCCGACTCGAACTCGAGTTGGTGCCACTTCGATTCGACCGACTCGAGAAGCGCTGCTTCGGATACCTGATCCAGCTTCTCGAGTGCACTGTGAATCAGAGTTCCAAGATTCGCTTCGAAGCTGCCATCGCGAGCGCCGTGTGAACTCATGAACCAGTGCAGTGGGCACTGAAGGAACTTTTCGAACTGCGAAGGAGAAATGTAGACCAACTCGCCGGCGAGTAGGTCAGTGAGTGGCTCTTCGGTGGATACCGGACGGGCTCCGTACCACTCGACTGCCCTCGCGCCTGGAACTCCGGATTCTGAGAGGCGATAAAGGGCTTCGAGAAGCTCGAGCCTGCGGACGCCTTCTGCCTCGTAGAGTTCTCGGCGGAGTTGGCCTACTAGGCCACGCAGGGTTTGCTGAGGCTCATTGAACGATGCTTTCTCGGGACGTTCCTCTGAAACCAAGTCAATGAACTGAGAAACTTGCGTCTCTTCACCTTCGACGCAACTCAAAATGGCTAGATCCGAGGCAGCCCCCAGGCTCTTGTAAAACATGCGAAGCTCATCGTCGAGCTCTGCTCTGGCTTGACCCGTTGGTGCGTCGATGCGGCCACTGAGCCAGGCCGCGAGAGAGCCAGCCTTTAGCAAAGAAGTTCTCGGTTTGAGGTTTGGCCATTCTCCATCTTGAAGACCGACCACAAAGACAACTTTGAACCTTCGCCCGATGAGTGCGCTCGGAGTCAGGATGGAAACACGGTCGTCATCGCGATAGTTCAGCGCGAGCGAATCCTCAGGCAGTTCGAGATCGAGTTGAAAGTCAACAAAATCTCGAACCGAGAGTTCGGGATTTCTCTCGATGAAGCGGTTGGCAACCGCGAAAAGGCTAACGACGGCGTCCAGGTTTCGATTTGCCTGATTGGCTACCTCACCGAGTCCGCGTGATAGGTCTGCCCAGCTTTTTGAAGCCTCGCTGCGACTCCAAAAAACCCAGAGCACCTGATCGACAGAAGCACCTGATTCAAGTGCCTGCTGGGCTTTGAAGTAGGTCTCGATAAATCGGTTCAGCTTGAAACCCTCAGGAGTTTTCAGTGTTACCGCAGACCCTGGAGCCTGAAACAGTTCGGCGAGCAATTGGTCGGAAGAACGTGCGCCACCAGCTTCGAGTTCTTGCTTTCGAAGAGCACGCCTCAAGCGCCGCAGTTCTAGATTGTCGAAACCGGCATAAGGCGAAAGAAGCGTTTCTGTTACGGCAGCCTTGTCACCCGGGCCACCCTGAATCAGCTGTCGAATCAAGACCAGCAGGGCGCGGCTGGCATATTCATCGCGAAGAGCGGATGAGGTTCCGACTCGGGTTGCTGGAATGTTCTCAGCTGCCAGCTCACTCTCGAACCGGGCAAGACTCTGCCCAGATCGAGAAACAAGGGCAATCTGCTTCCAGGCAAGCCCTTCGGTTAGGTGAAGTTTTCGCATTCGGTGAGCCAGCCAGGCAGTCTCGGTTGCGGGTGAATCGTTGATTCGAAGTTCAATGCCAAGCGATTCGTCAGCAACCGAACTCTGCGCAAGAGACTGACGATGGAAACCGGCAAGCTCTGGGCTGATTCGACTCGAGACCTGAGCGAGGGTTTTCTTGAGCCCCGAGTTGAGTTGAAACACCTCGCCGTATTCGAGGCGCATCGGTGAATAGGTTGCCCCCACCTCTTCAATCAGCTCGCGCATGAGTCGGGGGTCAGAGAATCGGAAACCTAGCACCGAAGAATCAGGGTCACCAATTGCAATGATTCCTAGATTGCTCTCGTGCAACCTGGCCAGTGAGCGAACAAAGAACTTGGCTGCCGGAGTGAGCTCCTGCGCATCGTCAATAACAAGAGTGCGAAGCTCGCTCAGGCAATCGAAATCTTGTTTCGAGTCACCAACCAGATTGGCCGCAGCGCGCAAAAGCGTTGCCGAGTCATAGCGATTTGTGTTTTTGGACGCGGCCACGTGCTCTAGATAATCGCGATAGAAGTGCGAGGACCCTTGCCAGACTTGGATGCCGTGTTCAACGCCGAAACGCTCGAGATCACTCGGCGAAATGCCATTCTCGAGGCAGATTCCGATTAGGTCTCGGAGCTCACTTCGGAACCCCACCAGGTGCACGGTTGCTGCATTCACGTAAGACGGAAAACCCAACGCCTTCAGGCGTTTTCCGAGGGAATCGAATGGCGCGCTGCCTGGGGCAGCCTCGCTGCCCGCACCGTAGCCAGCGATTACATGTTTGATGATGCGATCTTGCTCTGGGCCGCTAATCAGTTCGGGTTCTTGAAGGCCTTGCTTCAACGCGTGCTCTCTAACGATCGAGAAGGCTAATGAGGTCAGTGTTTTCGACATTGGACCGCGGGTTGCGGTCTGCAGACGCAAGGCAAGTCGGTCTCTGAGGTTGTTCGCAGCGTCTCTGGTTGCCGCCACGGCGAGCACCGAGGCTGGTCCGTTCGAGTGAGCCAGACGGGACACGAGCTCAGTGGCCGCAACCGTTTTGCCGCTCGCGGGGGGACCGTAGACCAGAACCCGAGCCGTCGGAGCCAATTCTGCAACGCGAACTTGGCTGTCAGTGAGTTGAACCGCGTCAGAGATTGAGTTGCTCGAGGCACTCAACTTGAATGTGGGTTTGCGGTCACTGGTTTGCGTCATGCAGAGATGGTATCCAAGGGGTCAGACAAATCTGTCGTAATCTAGTTGGGTCGCTTCAACTAGGCCAAGAAAGGCAAGTCGTGGACGTAAAAATCGGGATCAAGCAATCCGCTCGAGAGTTAAGCTTTGAATCAAACGAGTCGGCTGCATCAATCGAATCCGCTCTTTCTGCAGCATTTTCCGGCAGCCTAGCGACAGTCAAGTTCACCGACAACAAAGGTCGTCAGTTTCTAGTGCCGACCGACTCAATCGCATACGTTGAAATTGGCGCAGAAGAGACGCGTCGAGTTGGGTTTATCGCGTAAATGAATCTCGCATTTTTGGCCAGCACCGGCTTCATCGTCTTTTTCGGAGTGATTCTCGGCCTCGTTGCCCCTTACGTGGGAGTGGCCAGTTCGCGCTACCACTCGATCGTTCCAATGGCTATTGCAATCAGCTATGGAACCCTGCTTTGGGCTGGACTGTCCGCGGCAGGACTATCGCAGACTGAGCCTTGGATTTGGTTGATAGTGATGCTGTCGATGCCAGCAGCCATGTGGTTTTTTGCTCGCCTGATCGACCGCAAGCGCAAAGCCAAGTACGGAATCTAGTCCGAAAACCCTAAGGGGTTAGCCCGATTGAATCCATGCGCATCGAGTGCGCACCAATCAGTTCACTAATCAGCGGTTCCAACTTTGCGTACGCCGAGAGGTTTACCGAGCGTTCTTCATCCTGAGTGAGCTTTCGGCCTTTCGGAACACCGGCAAGCTTACGGTTGTCGAAGGCAGCGCGCAGTTCGAGCAGCGTATCCCCCATCAATCGACGACCCCAAAGTGCGAGGCGTGAAGAAAGAGTTGGGTCGAGTTCCATGGATTCGACCAGCACTCGCTTCGCGAATTTCTCGAATGGCTTATCGGTGAGGGCTTTTTCGACGTCGAGACGAAGCAGTGGGTCAAGCCCGACCGCCAACCGGCGATAGAAGTCGTCGAGAAGACCCGAGACCAGGTAGATCTTGAGGATCGTCTCGTGCCAATCAGAGCCAGCCGTTCGAGCGTGGAAGGTTTCGATTCGCTCTACGAATGGGTCCATCGCGTCAGTTGGGTCAACACCCTGGGCCGCTAGCTTCTTTGCAATGTGACGGTACTTCTCAAAGCTCTTGGTGGCAGCTTCGCTCAACTCGGCTTTGTATTGGGTGTTCGGAGAGTACTTCAGTTCGTTGGTCAGAATCTCAAACTGCGTGAGCTGAAGGTAAGCGAGTTGACCTAGGAAAACCTTGGCCTCAGGCGTATACGGCTTTAGGTTCACAGCCTGGGTGTTGCGTCCAGCACGCTCTTCACGCTCGGGCAGCGAGAACTTTGCCGCACCGCGACGAAGACGCTTCAGCCAATCAAACACAAAGGCAAGGATACCCAAAAGGTAGACTGTTCAAGACCTAGGAGGTCTATTGAATTTTCAGGAACTGGGCATCGATCAAGACATCGTTGATGCGCTAACAGAAAAAGGCATCACCAGCCCCTTCCCCATCCAAGAGCAGGCAATTCCAGTCGCTCTAACCGGACAAGACATCATCGGCCAGGCAAAGACCGGAACCGGCAAGACCTTCGGGTTCGGGCTTCCGCTGCTTCAGTCGCTCGGCAAAAATCCGACCCCGGGGGCTAAGGCTCTGGTGGTCGTTCCGACTCGCGAGCTCGCAGTTCAGGTGGCGGATGACCTAAAGCTCGCAGCCAGCAAGCGCCCAACCATGGTTGCGGCCATCTACGGTGGCAAGTCATACGAATCGCAGGTTGCCGAGCTCGAAGCCGGCGCGCAGGTAATCGTGGGCACCCCGGGTCGCTTGATTGACCTGAGCAAGCAGAAGAAGCTCGACCTTTCGAAGATCAGCTTCATGGTGCTGGATGAGGCCGACGAGATGCTTGACTTGGGCTTTGCGCCAGATATCGAGCGCTTGTTCGCATACACCCCCGCCGACCGCCAGACGCTGCTGTTTTCGGCAACCATGCCGGGCACCATCGTCACCATGGCCCGCAAGTACCAAAACCGCGCGGTGCACATCCGAACTAATGATCCAGAGGATGAAGGTCACACCAAGGCCGACATCAAACAGTTCGTGTATCGAGCTCACTCGCTCGATAAGGATGAGGTTGTCGGTCGCATCCTTCAGGCAAATGGCCGAGGCAAGACCGTGGTGTTTACCAAGACCAAACGACAGGCCAGCAAGGTGGCCGAAGAGCTAATCGACCGCGGATTCAATGCGGCAGCGCTGCACGGCGACATGTCGCAAGAGGCCCGCGAGCGTTCAATGGCGGCGTTCCGAGCTGGCAAAAAGGACATCCTGGTGGCGACCGAAGTTGCCGCGCGTGGAATCGATGTGGATGACGTAACTCACGTCATCAACTACACCGTTCCCGAGGACGAGAAGGCTTACCTGCACCGCGTCGGTCGCACGGGACGCGCTGGTCGCACCGGAATCGCAGTCACTTTCGTGGACTGGGAAGACCTGACCCGTTGGAAGCACATCAATGATGCGCTCGAATTCGGTCAACCGGATCCGCTCGAGACTTACTCAAGCTCGAAGCACCTGTTTGAAGACCTCGACATTCCGGCCGGCACCAAGGGTCGCCTCAAGCGCGAGCGCACCGCAGCCGAAAAGGCAGAGCGCCAAGGCGGCGAGAAGCAGCAGCGCGGTGGCCGAGGCAAGGCTCCCGCGGGCAAGTCGACCGGAAACGGATCGGCTGAGAAGCAGTCTGGCGAAAAGCACGGCGGCGGAGAACACCCTCGCCCAAGCCGCAACCGTCAGCGTCGTCGCACTCGTGGCGGTTCTGCTGCGGGTTCTGCCAACTAGCTGTTCGGCTAACTCACCGGTCTGTTAGCCAATCGGCTTGCTGCCGGTGGCCTGAGCAAGGATGCGCTCGAACATCTCTGGGCTCGTGGTTTTTTCGCCTAGGCGATTCGGTTTGCCAGTTTCGCCGTGGTAGTCGCTCGATCCGGTGACGATCAGGTCGTGCTTTTCAGCCAGCCCGAGCAGCCACTGCCTTGCGTGTTCGGGGACATCCCTGTGATGACATTCGAACCCAGCAAGGCCCGCCTCGATCATCTCTTCAAAGTGTCTCAGCGGCATCGGGTCGTCTGGCCCCGGACCCTTACCTCGGGAGAGCGGATGTGCGATGACGGGAACCCCGCCGGCCTCTCGAATGAGTTCGATAGCCTCGATGGTCTCGGGAACACCGGTGTTTGGCACGTGGTATTTGCTGCCTCGGTAGAACAAGTTGTCGAAAACGTCTCCGCGCTGAGTGAAGTGCCCCTTAGCAATGAGGGCATCAGCCAAGGCGGGCCTGCCCATTGTTGCGCCATCGGATAGTTGGTCTAGCACGTCTTGCCAAGTGACATCAAAGTCTTGCGAGATTCGACTAACGATTTCGCGCAATCGATGCTCGCGACTCTCGACGCTGGTCTTGAGAGCGCCGGCGAGCGCTTGGTTGTTCGGGTCGGGCAGGTAAGCCAGCATGTGAATTCCGAAGCGATATGTTTCACCATCAGCACCCACAACTCGAGCCCGGGTTGTCACTTCGAT
>CAYTNT010000060.1:0-3096 GCA_964439235.1 uncultured Rhodoluna sp.
GCGTGGTGCGCATTACCAAGGATGTCGTCTCCGGCACCGCGAAGCCTGCCGTCGAACCGTTCCCTAAGCGCCAAGAGAAGACCGCTTAGCGCATCCTGCGCCTGAGCAGGCAACATGTCTAGCACGAGTCGAACCTCTGATTTCAAAGCGCCCTTTCTTGCTGGCACAGTAGCCAGCATTACTGGAACCGCGGCCAGTACCGGAGTCGTGCTTGCAGCTTTTACTGCGCTGGGTGCCAACCAGAGCCAGATATCATCCGCGGTGTTCGTTTCGTTTATCTGCTACGGCGCACTTTCTATGCTTCTCAGTTGGCGCTATCGGATGCCGCTCTCTATCGTTTGGAGCACCCCAGGTGCAGCCATGCTGATCGGGGCAGGAGCGTTGAAGCTCGAGTTCGACGTGGCAATCGGCGCGTTTCTGATCGCTGCGGTTCTGATTGCGCTGACCGGTTTGTGGCCGCTGCTCGGGCGACTGGTGTCGTCAATTCCGAAGCCAATCGCATCGGCGATGCTAGCGGGTGTCATCTTCAACTTCTGCCTCGCACCCTTTATCTCGTTGGCCGATTTTCCTGTCATTGTCGTGCCAGCGGTGGTGGTTTGGTTGGTGCTTTACCGATTCGCGCAGGTCTGGGCGGCGCCCGCTGCGATGGTGGTGCTTTTTGGTCTTTCGGCTGTGTTCAACCCGGTGAGCGTCTCAGCGGCGAACCTGATTCCCTCCGTGGCGATCACGCTGCCAGAGTTCAGCTGGGTTGGTGTGTTTAGCTTGGCGATTCCGCTTTACATCGTGACGATGGCTAGCCAGAACCTGCCGGGTGTCGCCATCATGAAGAGCTTTGGCTACACCGTGCCCTTCAAACCAGTTATGCTCGCCACCGGTCTGACTGCCGCAGGCACCTCAATATTCGGTGGCTACACCCTCAACCTGGCGGCGATTACCGCGGCCCTCAACGCGAACGAGCAGGCGCACAAAGACGCATCCCGTCGCTGGTTGGCAGCATTCTTCGGCGGAGTCGTTTACCTGGTGATGGTCTTGGCAATTGGGCCCATAGTCGCGTTCGTGCTGCAGACTCCCGGCGAGATTGTTCTTGCGGCCGCTGGTCTGGCCCTCATGGGAACCATCACCAACGCGCTCAACGTCATGGTTGAGCAACCTACCTTGCGTTTGCCTGCCGTCATCACGTTCTTGGTGGGTGCTTCGGGTGTGGTGTTCTTTGGCATCGGATCTGCCTTCTGGGCGCTCATCGCCGGGCTTTTGGTGATGTTCTTTCTGAACGGATTCAAGCGCGCCAAGGGTGAGGCCTAGACATGATCAGCACCATCATCGCCGGCTTTGCTACTAGCATCGGCCTGATCGTGGCCATCGGTGCTCAGAATGCTTTCGTGCTTCGTCAGGGCTTGACTCGCAAGCACGTTGGCGTTGTGGTGCTCATTTGTGCCACTTCGGATGCGTTACTCATGGCGGCGGGCACCGCGGGCTTGGGTGTTCTGATCAAGGGCCTGCCGTGGTTGCTAGAGGTGTTTCGCTGGGTCGGCGTCGCTTATCTGCTTTGGTTCGCTTATCGCTCGGTGCGGTCTTCGTTCAAGCACTCAACTCTCGAACCAGCTGAAGCCAAGAGCCTGCCGCTTCGCAAAGTCGTGACGACGGTGCTGCTGTTCACGTTCCTGAACCCGCACGTCTACCTGGACACAGTTCTGCTGATCGGAAGCATCGCGAACACCTTCGGCGAGCAGAAGTGGTTTTACATGATCGGTGCGGCAAGCGCATCCATCATCTGGTTCTCAAGCCTTGGGTTCGGCGCAAGATGGCTCAGCAGGTTCACCTCGAGCCCCAAGTTCTGGCGAATCCTCGACCTGGCTATCGCTGCGGTTATGACCACGATCGCCGGCGTGCTGGCATTCGCGCATCTCTAGGTGCGTCGCTAACCGGTCGCAAAGGGCTGGCCGCAACCAAGCCGCTCGGTAGCGCTCAGTCGGGAGTTACTTGAGGCCGCGACGCTTTAGCAGCGGCTCGATTGAGGCATCCTGACCGCGGAAATTGCGGAACAGCTGCATCGAATCAACCGAACCACCGCGAGACAACAGCTCGTTTCTGAACCGATCGCCGTTGGCTCGGGTTAGGCCACCGGTCGACTTCATCCAGTCAACGGTGTCGGCGTCGAGCACCTCCGACCAGATGTAGCCGTAGTAACCGGCCGAATAGCCGCCAGCGAAGATGTGCGAGAAGTAGGTGCTGCGGTAGCGAGTCGGAGTCGGCGCGAAAGCCAAGCCGTAGGCCTCGATCGCATCCGCCTCGAACTGTTCAACCGAGGCAATTTCGGTGCCCTCTTCGACCTCGTGCCAGGCCAGATCCAGAATGGATGCGGCTAGGTAGGCGGTGGTCTCTTGACCCTGGTTGAAGGTCTCGGCGCGCTTGAGGTTCTCGACCCACTCCTGCGGAATCGGCTCACCGGTCTGGTAGTGCTTGGCGTAGTTAGCCAGCACCTCAGGCCACAGCATCCACATTTCGTTGACCTGTGATGGGAACTCAACGAAGTCGCGGTGCACCCAGGTGCCGCTGAAACGCGGGTAAGTGACGTTCGAGAACATGCCGTGCAGCGCGTGACCGAACTCGTGGAACAGTGTGCTGGTCTCGTCGAAGGTGAGCAACGCTGGCTCGCCCGCGGCCGGCTTTGGAATGTTCAAGTTGTTTACGACGACAGGCTTCTGGCCAAGCAGGTGGCTCTGATCGACGAGGTTGTTCATCCATGCGCCACCGCGCTTTGAATCGCGAGTGAAGAAGTCACCTACGAACAGAGCCAGCTTGCTGCCATCCTCGTTGAAGACCTCGAAAACGCGAGCCTCAGGGTGGTATGCCACCAGGTCCTTGCGCTCCTTGAAGGTGATGCCGAAGAGCTTGGTTGCGGCCCAGAACACGCCATCCCACAGCACGCGCTCGAGCTCGAAGAATGGCTTGAACAGGCTGGTGTCGATGTTGTACTTGGCCTTGCGAACCTGTTCGGTGTAGATGTCCCAGTCCCAGCTGGCAACTTCGAAAGATGCCTGGCCGTTAGCTGCGGCCTCTGCGTCGATCATCTTCTGGATGTCGGCTGCCTCGGCG
>CAYTNT010000060.1:3196-6620 GCA_964439235.1 uncultured Rhodoluna sp.
GCCGTTAGCTGCGGCCTCTGCGTCGATCATCTTCTGGATGTCGGCTGCCTCGGCGCGCGCGTTGCGAACCGCAGCTGGGGCAATCTTGCGAAGCATGGCGTGCACGTTGGCAGCATTGCCGGCGGTCTGCTCTTCGAGAATGTACGAGGCGTGGTTCTTGTGCCCGAGCAGTTTGGCTCGTTTGGCACGCAGCTTGACGATCTCGAGCAGTACAGGGCGATTGTCGTTGGCGTTGGCGCGAGCACCCTTGATTAGTGTGTTCTGCATGATGCGCTGGCGCAGGTCGCGGTTGGTCAGCGATGCCAGCACAGGGTTGCCGGTGTAGTTGACCATGTCGATAAGCCAGCCGTCGAGGTCGCGGGCCTTGGCCGCAGCGGCAGCCGCCGAAATCTCGCCATCGCTCAAGCCATCGAGTTCGCTGGCATCGGTTACGTGAATCGCCAGGTCATTTTGGTCGTTCAGGATGTTGGTGCCAAACTTGGTTTCGAGCTCTGAAAGCTTGCTGTTCAGCTCCTTGAGCGCCTCGCGGGTTTCTGCCGAAAGCTTTGCGCCCGAGTGAACGAAGTCGCGGTAGTAGCGCTCGATCAACCAGGTTGATTCGGCGTCGAGGCCGAGTCCGTTGCGAGCCTCGTAAACCGCTTCGATACGCGCGAACAGGTCAGGATTCAGGCGGATGCTGTCTTCGTGAGCCGAAAGCTTAGGCGCGAGCTCGGCCTCAATCTCATCGATAACCGGGCTGGTGTCTGCCGATGACTTGTTGTAGAACACGTTGAGCACGCGGTCGAGCATGCGACCCGACTTCTCGAGAGCAACGATGGTGTTCTCAAAGGTTGGTGCGCCCGAAGCCAGGATCTGCTCAACCTCGGCGAGTTGCTCGGCGCATCCCGCATAGAAGCCGGGCGCGTAGTGCTCATCGCGAATCTGCGTGAAATCTGGCAGTTCGTATTCGAGCTGGCTTGGCTGGGCAAATGGGTTTTCGGCACTGAAAGTCATGCCGCTAGCCTAAACGAAATGCCCGCGGCTAAACCCCGCTGTTACTCACTTGGTACTGGCGCTAGCACCACGTCGCCGAAGGTGACCTCGGCGCCTTCAGCCCAATCCAAACGCTGGATGCGTCCAACAGCGCGCAGGTCTGCCTCGAAGCCGCGGATGCGCTCGAGCTCTGCGGCCGGTGCAACCAGGGTGGCGCTCAGGACATCCGCCTTCATCGAGACCTTGGCATCAGACTTTGCCTTGCGCAGGTGGAACAGCGCGGTCTGAGCAAGTGGCAGCAGGCCAGCGTTAGCCGAGTCAAGTGCGGCAGCCGCCTCGTCGCGAGTCGGCCAGCTAGCGCGGTGAATCGAACCGGCGCCACTCTGCCACCATGACCAGACCTCGTCGGTCGCGTATGGCAGGAACGGAGCAAACAGTCGCAACATCACGTGCAGCGACTTGCGCAGTGCGATTGTGGCCGAGGCTTGAGCGGCTACCGTGTAGCTGCCGTCGGCGTTGTAGGCGCGATCCTTGACCAGCTCTAGGTAGTTGTCGGTGAAGTTCCAGAAGAAGTGCTCGGTCAACTCCAGGCACTTGGTGTGGTCGTAGTTTTCGAAAGCCGAAGTCGCCTCGGCGACCACGTCACCGAGGGCAAGAAGCAGTGCCTGGTCGATCGGTTCGGTGACTTCGCTTTGACCTGCCGGCACCTCGAACGAAAGCGCAAACTTTGCAGCGTTGAGCAGCTTCACGGCCAGGCGTCGGCCAACCTTCATCTGACCTTCGTCGAATGCAGCGTCGGTTCCGAGACGCGCGGATGCGGCCCAGTAGCGAACCGCGTCTGCACCGTGGTTGTCAATCGGCTCGGCTGGCACGACAACGTTGCCCTTCGACTTTGACATCTTCTTGCGGTCAGGGTCGAGAATCCAGCCAGAGATGGCGGCATTCGACCATGGCAGCTCTCCGTGTTCCTGCTCTGAACGAAGCAGAGTCGAGAACAGCCAGGTGCGGATGATGTCTTGGCCCTGCGGACGCAGGTCGTATGGGAACACCTTCGCGAACTTTTCTGGGTCGCTCAGCCAGCCACCGGCCAACTGCGGAGTGAGCGATGAAGTCGCCCAGGTGTCCATGATGTCAACCTCGCCGACGAACCCGTTGGCCTGGCCGCGCTGGGCCTCGCTGTAACCGTTCGGCACATCGGTTGACGGGTCAACCGGCAACTGGCCCTCGCTAGGGGTCAACACTCGGTCAAAGTCAGGGTTGCCATGCTCATCGAGCGCGTACCAAACCGGAATTGGCACACCAAAGAATCGCTGGCGGCTGATCAGCCAGTCGCCGGTAAGGCCGTTGACCCAGTTCTCATAGCGAACGCGCATGAAGTCTGGGTGGAACTTGAGTTCTTTGCCAAGCGCGATCAGGCGGTCGCGAAGTGCTGCATCGCGACCACCGTTGCGGATGTACCACTGGCGGGTCGACACGATTTCGAGTGGCTTGTCGCCCTTTTCAAAGAACTTGACCGGGTGAGTGATTGGGCGAGGTTCGCCGATCATGTCTCCCGATGCCTGCAGCAGCTCTACAACGGTCTGCTTTGCCGAGAACACGGTCTTGCCGGCCAGCTGCGCATACGCCTCGCGGCCGGTCTCGCTGGTGATTACCTCAGGTGCATCCGGCAGAATGCGGCCGTCCCAGCCGATGATTGCGCGGTTCGGTAGGTCGAGTTCGCGCCACCACACCACGTCGGTTACGTCACCGAAGGTGCAGATCATGGCAATGCCCGAACCCTTGTCGATCTGAGCGAGTCGGTGAGCGACAACCGGCACCTCGACGCCGAACAGAGGAGTGCGAACGGTCTTGCCGAACAGCTTCTGGTAGCGCTCGTCATCGGGATGCGCCACGAGCGCGACACAGGCCGGCAGCAGCTCAGGTCGGGTGGTCTCGATGAAGACCTTGCCGCCATCCCACAGTGCCGGGTCAACGTCGAAGCCGACTCGGTGGTAAGCGCCAGGCATCTCTTTGTCTTCTAGTTCGGCCTGAGCGACCGCGGTTCTGAAGGTCACATCCCACAGGGTCGGGGCCATCGACTGATAGGCCTCGCCGCGAGCGAGGTTGTTCAGAAATGCCTTTTGCGAAACTGCCTGGGCATCCGGAGAAATGGTCTGGTAGGTCTGTGACCAGTCAACCGAAAGGCCGAGTTTGCGCCATAGCGCTTCGAACTGCTTCTCGTCTTCGGTAGTCAAGCGCTCGCAGAGCTCGATGAAGTTGCGGCGCGAGACAGGGATCTGGTCGGCAGCCTTGGCCGACTTGTTGTCGCCACCCTCGAACGGCGGTTGAAAGCCCGGAACGTAAGGCAGTGAAGGGTCGCAGCGAACTCCAAAGTAGTTCTGCACTCGACGCTCGGTCGGAAGCCCGTTGTCATCCCAGCCCATTGGGTAGTAAACCTCGAAGCCAGACATGC
>CAYTNT010000061.1:0-1907 GCA_964439235.1 uncultured Rhodoluna sp.
GCAACCAGTGCACCAAAAGCGAGGCCCTTGCGAGTCACGTTGTTGGACATGATTTCCTTTTCATTTCTTGGTTTACCCGTAAATCCGGCCGGATCTGCGGGTTACGAGCCCATACTTTCAACCAACCAAGCAGGACAAAAATACGGCTCGTATAAAAGGTAACGGCGAGATGGGACTTTTATTACGGTCATTTGACGAAAAACTTAAAGTTTTTCTTGAGAGTTTTCTGTGAACGAAAACCGCTTCAGATCAAGGATTTAGAACTGGTCGCCCACGCGAATCGAGGTCGAGATGACCTTGTCGCTAACATCCTTGACGGTGATGACGATGTGAACCCACTTGCTGTTGAGCAAAGAGCCCGTAATCACGCGGTTTTGACCGTCGATCAGCTGCTTGATTGGGGCGCTGTAGGTGTAGGTTGCGTTGCCGTTGACGAAGGTGCGGTCAAGCGTGCCGTTAGGCAAGAAGACCAGGTATTCGTCGCCGCCAACCATGAGTTTGACCTGAGCGTTGGTTACCGAAGCAGGGTCGGCTGCCTTGAAGTCAAGAGTTGCGGTTGGGCCGGTCTCGGTTCCGAGATACAGGCTCTGAACGCCAGGAGCATTGGTTGCTTTGGTCGCATCCATGAAGAATGCCTCGCTTGAAGCCTTCTGAAGATCAAAGACGTCGGTCTGGGTGATCTGCTGGATCGGTGACTCGACGGTTGGGTCTACGCCGCCGTCATCCAGCGCGTTTGGATCGACGCTAATGACGGTGTCGGCAATCAGTGGCGCGCCTGGGCGAGTGGCAACAGGAGCGGTCTCAACGGTTGGCTCAGTGGCTGACTCAGGGGTTGAGGCGTTGCCTCTGGTGCCCTGCTGGGCCGGCGCCTCGGCGAGAGGCTGCACCGATGGAGCCTGACCTGGGCGACCGAAGTTGACCACGGCACCGATTGCGAGCGCCACAAAGACGATGAACAGCATGGCCTGAGCGCCAACCTTCTTGACGTCTTGCGCTGCCTTGCGGGCGGCAACCGACAGGATCGCCTGAACCGACATCCCCTCGGTGTTGACGTCGTCGCCCAGCAGTGCCTTCTTGAAGGCGGCGCGGGCGCGGTGAATAAGCTGCAGAGTCGCGTTCTCGCTGAGGCCTACCATTGCGGCAACCTCGCGAGTCGACTTCTCTTCGTACATGCTGGCAATCAGCACCTCGCGGTGGCGAGGGGTGAGCTTTGAGAGGGCAAGGCGCACGATTGCGGCATCCTCGGCGTGTTCTAGGTCGCTGCCAACCTCAGGCTCGTTGCTCTCTGGCTCGGCGACCTCGTCAATTGAGTTGAGCACGGCGCGGTTCGAAGCGCGCATAACGTCGATGCAGAGGTTCTTGACCTTCCACTTTAGGAAGCGAAGGACGCCGATCTCGCTGTCGAGTTCTGGCAGGGTGACCATTAGGTAGAGGAAGGCATCCTGCACGACCTCGTCGACCTGAGCCTGGTTGCGCAGCCAGCGGCGAGCGTGACGCTCGAGGTGCGGGCGGTAGCGGGTGTAGATGTTGGCGAAGTCTTGGGCTGTCCAGTCTTTGAGCACAGCCTTGACGGATGCGCTTGCGACATCAGCCTCGGTCTCGCCGAATTCGTCATCGGACTCTTCGTCGAGCAGGCGCTCGAGCTCTTCGGCGCTAGGCAGCGGAATGAAGCCGGTGGTGGTTGGTGGCTCGATCGGGGCTCCGGTGTTGGCGGCCGAGGCGTCTTGGGCGCCGGGGGTAGGGGCAGCGACCGACTCGGTGTTTACCGAGCGCAGATGACGCTTGCGTGGCATTTGGCCCCTGAATCTAGAAGTTTTTGCCGCTAACTTGGCTTGGTTTCAAGTTTGGCAGACAAATACATAAACGGCTAGACGGCGGATTTATTACGGCCTGTTGAAAAGTTGCAC
>CAYTNT010000061.1:2007-6339 GCA_964439235.1 uncultured Rhodoluna sp.
GGGGCCGAAGAATCGGCCCGGCGAACTAGCGAACCGTGATCAGTGCGATGCCCGAGTAACGCAGGTTGTTCAGGCTGGCCTTGATCCAGGTTCCCTGGCGCGATGAGGTTGCCGCATAGCCTGGGCCGCGAGCCGAGGTCGGTGCAGCAGCGACGATCGAGGTCTTGCCAAGAGCGCAGCGAGCGAAGCGAGAGTCGAGAACGACGTCGACACTGCCCGCATCCTGCTTGCCGTCTGGGTTGTTCAGCACACCGTTGACCGAAACGCGGAAAGCGCCGGCATCACGGGCCGGAACGAATCCGTCGGTGGTAATCGCATCCGTGGCGAACATGCCCTTGATGCCCGCGGTCGAGGCACACTTCGAGGCGAGTGAGTTTGCGACTAGATCGCCGTCCCAGTTGTTGAACTGCCAGAAGGTGCGGCTGCCGGATGCCTTGTTGGCAAGCAGTCCGCGAGCGGTGTTGATTGCCTTGAGGCTGCTGAAGCGCTTGGTCTGCTTGGCGTATGCGCGGCGGATCTCAAGACCGGCGGGTGGGTTGGCTGCGTCGACAGCGAGCTCGAGCTGCTGCACGGCGACTGGGTTGCCGGTGACGGTCAGGTTTACTCCGCGAGCGGTGCGGGTCGAGGCCAGGTCGACCTTGGTCATGCGGCCACCGAGGAACGTGTTGGCGACTGCTGGAACACGAACGGTAACGCTGACGCGGGTGCCGGCCGAGAAGTCTTCGACCTCGCCACAGATGTTGTCTTCGAGGAAGGCGCACTCTGGCTGGGTGTAGTCGTTGATCTGGCCTGACGAGATGTATGGGCCAACGAATCCGCCGCGCTTCTCGTTGAATGGCACAACGGCCACCGAGTAGTCATCGGCGGTGAGCTTGCCACCAGCGAACGCGACGCTGATCGCAGCGGTCACGGCATAGCTCGTGTTGCCGGATGCGTTAGGCACGGTGCTCGAGTAAATCTGGGTGGCACCACCGTTTGGAATGGTGGCTGCCGAGGCCGCTGCAACGTTCACCACTGGAGCCTTGATCTGGCGAACCCAGGTGGCTGGGGTGGCTGCGCTGCCCTCTCTGAAGATGGCAACGTTCGAGATGCACAGGGTGTCGGCTGCGTCGGTGCAGACCGGCATCACGAAGGTTCCGTTCAGGCGGTCGGTTGAGTTGCAGCCGGGGCCACCGATCTCGAGGCAGAGAGCTTCGTTGCGGCTTTCGTTGTTTAGCAGCGAATAGGTGACGTTCGCGGCCGAGTTCTCGGCGGTGTTCGCCATGAACTGGTTGCCGGTCAGGGTGCTGCCCGAAGTCGGGGTCCAGGCCTTAGCGCTGGCCGGCTGGGCCACCGAAAGGCTGAGCAAGATGGATGCGCCTAGCGCCACAAACTTCACGAATTTTGATGCGGTCATACATCAAATGTATGTGGCGACGGGCTGGTTTGGGCGCAGGCGTGGTCTGCTGTGCGCGTAATAAAAGGTAGTTCTCAGATGATTAACAGTTTTGGGGCTAGTTATCGAATCGTAACTCTGCCAGAATAGGGATGCGCTTGAAACCAAGCCTCGCGCACAGAAACCGTCTCGGGACTAATCGAATTCGTAGCCTCGGGGCGGTTTCGCCTTTAACCTTGGCTTATGTCGCGCCCGATCCGAGTTGCCCTGCTCACCTTCTATTACGAAGCGTGGGATGCGTTCGCCGAACTGCACGAGTTGCTGCTGGCCGACGCTCGGTTTGAGGTGCTGGTGGTTGCTGTGCCGCGCAAGCTCACGGGCGACGCCGGGTTTGACGATGCGTCGGGGGTTTCTGAGTTTCTTTCTGAGCGCCAAATTGAGCATCAGATTTGGGCATTCGACGACCAATTTGAGGCCGGGCGACGCCTGCGCGACTGGAACCCCGACTACACGTTCATCAACTATCCGTGGCAGCGCAACTATCAGAAGGGCCTGCGCCCGGATGCGCTGGTCGAGTTCACGCGCATCGCATACATTCCGTATTACTCGCTCTCGCTGGTGCGCGAGCCCGGTGCCGCCGGAGACTTCGCCGAAGAGGTTGCCCCGCACTATTTCACTCAGCGCAGCCACCAGTTGGCATCGCTGATCTTCAGCCCGTCGAGCGCGATCAAGCGCGCGTTCGCGACCACCTCACGCGGAAACGCCGGAGTGCACGTGGTCGGGTCACCGAAGCTGGATGCGTTGGTGGCCGAGTATCGCGAGGCGGCGGGGGCGAGCGGCGGGCCCGCCCGTGCAAGCACCCGCGTAACCTGGGCTCCTCACCACAGCTACTCTCCGCACTGGCTCAACTTCGGCAACTTCGCCGAGACCTGCTGGGCGATGCTTGAGCTCGCACGCAACAGCGCGCAGACCGAGTTTGTGCTGCGGGCGCATCCATTCATGTTTGGCACCCTGATTGACCGCGACGTGATGTCGGCGGCCGAACTGACCGACTGGCAGACCCAGTGGGATGCGCTTGCCAACACGCGCGATGGCGCAGAGCTGAGCCTTGCCGAGGTGTTCGACACCGACCTGCTGGTCACCGATGGAATCAGCTTCCTCGCCGAGTATCCGCTGGCTACCGGCAAGCCGAGTCTGTTCATCGAGCGTGACGGGCACTGGCGATTCAGCGAGGTTGGCGAGTTGGCGGCGGCGGCGAGCGTTCGGGTTTCGGTGGCCGATGCTGCCGATGCCGTGCAGCGGTTCATCGAGGGCGTGGCCTTGCCAGATCGCTCGGCCGAAATCGACGCGCTTCGTGCCGAGACCATGCCAAACCCCGGTCGAAGTGCCGCCCTGATTGTGGATGCGCTGCTCGCCCACTGGGCATCCGACCCTGGTCTCGTTGACCCTTCGCGCATCACGGATGTTGCGTGGGAGTTGCAACCGGGGCGCGAACCGCTCGACTAGCGGCATCCGCCGGTTTGGACTGACTAGAAGATTCCGGCGAGCTTCATGGTTACGGCCAGCATGACCACACCACCGATTCGATAGAGCCACTTGTACTTCGGGTTCTTGATCGGCTTTTCGTCATCCTCGTTCTCGCCGTGACGGCCGAACATCTGCAGGATGTTGAGTGCCAGCAGCGGCAGCGGCAGAATCGCGAAGGTCCAGGCGGCGAGTTCGCGCGAGGTTCCCATTACGGCACCGACGGTTGCGGTGGTCAGCATCGCGACCAGCAGGGTGAAGGCCAGGCCGGGCACACCGGTCGGCATGATCTTCCAAATCAGCGGCGAGTTCGGGAAGCGGTCTGAGAACCAGCCCAGCACAACCGGAATCACGAACAGCGCCGAACCGACAACGATCTGCCAGCTGAAGCCCATGATTGCGTTCGACATGAACAGGAACAGGCCGAAGCGAACGGCAATCGCGAAGATCTTTTGCAGGCTGCTCGAGTCTGGAATGTCTGACGGGTTGATCGCGTTCAGACGTGCCGGCCACCAGCGAGCCGATGCCTCTTCGATCAGGATGCGCACCGCAATCGCGACGCCCAGACCTACCGCGAAGTCGTTCACGTGGTTGGCGACCGCGAGGGTCAGGCCGGCCAGCGCAGGCAGCGCAGAGACCATCGACGAGACTGTCCAGCCGGCGAAGAAGGTGATCACGGCGAGGTCGACGATGCGCTCCCACCAGGCGAACTCGTCTTGCGCCGCGTGCTTTCGAAGAGTGCGGAATCCGCTGGCAATCAGTGCCGGACCAAAGGCCACCACGATTACGCCGAGCATCAGCTGAATTTCGCTTTGTGTGTCGATGCCTGCGGTGAAAGCCGTGCCCAGCACGAACAGCATCACACCAACGAAGCCTGCGAAGGCGTCGAAGATTCCGATGATCGCGAGCGCTAGGAACAACTGCCACTGCGGAGGCAGAACCTCGCCCTGGTTGATGCCGACGGCTGCAATCGCGATTGCGGATGCGGCGATAGCCGGCGCAATGCTCAGCGTGCCGAAGATAGCGCGCAGGTAAGAACCGTCGTTGATGATCTTGCTGAGAAGCGGCGAAATCGGTGCAACCAAGATGGATGCGTTGTGCGATAGCGAGTCAAAGAAGGTCAACCACTTTTGTCGATATATCGACAGGCGGTCACCCCAACCATCGTGCTCGATCGTGATTGCGTCGGCGGTCGCATCCAGCTCGGCAACTTCGCCTTCGCCTTCGCCCTCACCGCCGGATGCGCCACCCGAACCTGAGCCACCTGAACCGCCGGAGCCAGATCCACCCGAGTTGTTCGAGCCCGAACCAGCGCCCGAACCGGAGTTGCTTGAGAAACCGCCTGCTGCTCCGGCTGCACCGGCAGCTGCGGCACCGGCCGCGGCAGCAGCACCTGCGGCGGCTGCGATTCCGGCGACCACGGTTCCGACGGT
>CAYTNT010000062.1:0-6321 GCA_964439235.1 uncultured Rhodoluna sp.
CCGTTCTAATCAGCTCGATGAAGATCTTCGACGTCATCTGGGGCATGACCGGCGGTAACTTTCACACCAACGTTCTCGGTGTCGACTTCTTCCTCCAGTACTTCGTTTACCTCAACACCGGTAAGGCATCGGCCATCGTCGTCATGCTGATGGTCGCGATCATTCCGATCATGATTTACCAGATCCGCAGCTACCGCAAGCAGGAGGAAATCCGATGAGTAAGTCATCCTCGTCATTTGTCGGTCGCCTAAAGGCAGCCAAGATTGGTACCACCCTCGTAATGCTGGTGGTCGTGGCCATCTGGCTGATGCCAACGGCCGGTTTGCTGGTTACCGCTTTCCGCACCAAGACCGCATCGGTTGAAAGCGGCTGGTGGACTGCACTGATCGACCCGTTCAACACCGAGTGGTCGTTGGATGCATTCGACAGCGTGCTGTTCTCTGAGCAGTGGAACCTTGCTGACGCGTTCATGAACACCCTCGGCATCGCGGTGCCGTCGACCATTCTGCCGATCACCTTTGCTGCGTTCGCCGCATACGGTTTTACCTTCTTGAACTTCAAGTTCAAAGAGGGCTGGTTCGCGCTAATCATCGCTCTGATGATCGTGCCGCTGCAGGCAGTAATCGTTGCCGTCGTGAAAATGTTCGGCGCCATCGATGCGTTCTTGCTAACCATCCCTGGCAACGAGTACGGCGACCTCAAGCTCAGCGGCAACTACCCTGCCGGCTGGATCGTGCACGCCGCCTTCGCTATGCCTCTAGCCGTGTACATCCTGCGCAACTACATGATGACCCTGCCTTCTGCTCTGATTGAGGCTGCCCGTATCGACGGTGCAACCCACTTCCAGATCTTCTGGCGTCTCATCATCCCGATGTCGGTGCCGGCGCTGGCTTCGTTCGCGATCTTCCAGTTCCTCTGGGTTTGGAACGACTACTTCATCGCCTATCTGTTCGTCGGCGATAAGCCAGTTATGACCTACCAGATTCTGAGCATGCTCGGTCAGCACGGCGAAGGCTGGCAGATCGTTATGGCCGGTTCGCTGGTCTCGGTGCTTGTGCCGTTGACCGTGTTCTTCTCGCTGCAGCGCTACTTCGTGCGCGGTCTCACCGCCGGTTCGGTCAAGTAACCCGCAGCTCGAAAGGCCTGAAGTCCCCTCGGTTTCGACCGGGGGGATTTCGCGTTCGGTGCATTAACCTTGATGGATGGCCGAATACACGTTCCTCAAGGGTTCCGCAGACTGGTGGCGACAGGCCGTCGTCTATCAGATTTATCCACGCAGTTATGCCGACCAAAATGGCGACGGCATCGGCGACCTCAAGGGCATCACCTCGAAGGTGCCATACCTCAAAGAACTAGGCGTCGACGCAGTATGGCTCAGCCCGTTCTACCCCTCTGAGTTGGCCGACGGCGGCTACGACGTTGCCGACTACCGCGACATCGACCCGCGCATCGGCACGCTTGCCGAGTTCGACGTCATGCTCGAAGAGCTGCACAAGGCCGGCATTCGCATCTTTGTTGACATCGTGCCGAACCACTCGAGCGATCAGCACGAATGGTTCCAGGCTGCCCTCAAGGCCGCACCCGGTTCGCCAGAGCGCGACCGCTACATCTTCCGTGACGGCAAGGGCGAAAACGGCGAGATCCGTCCGTCGGAGCTCGTCAGCCACTTCGGCCCGACCGCCTGGACGCGCATCACTGAGCCAGATGGCACGCCTGGCCAGTGGTACATGCACCTGTTCGCCAAGGAGCAGCCGGACTTCAACTGGGACAACCAGGAGGTTCGCGATGACTTCTTGAAGACCATCAAGTTCTGGTCAGACCGCGGCGTCGACGGCTACCGCATCGATGTCGCTCACGCGCTGGTCAAGGACCTCAAGAACGGCCACCTGCCAGAACGTCAGTCTTACGACGTCTCGGTGATGAAGAACGACGGCACCGACGACCTGTTCGATCGCGACGAAGTGCACGAGATCTATGCGTCTTGGCGCAAGGTTTTCAACCAGTACGAGCCGCCACGCGTGGCTGTCGCCGAGGCTTGGGTGCACGCCAACCGCCGCGCTCGCTACGCCTCGACCGAAGGCCTCGGCCAGTCGTTCGCGTTCGACCTGCTCGGCACTCCGTGGAGCGCCAAGAAGTTCCACGACACCATCGACTACCAGCTGAAGGCCGCCGACGAAACCGGTTCGTCGACCACCTGGGTGTTCTCGAACCACGACGTGATTCGTCACGCCACCCGTTTCGGCTTGCCGGAATCGGCGCTGGCCAACCTGCCAAAGTGGTTCCGTTCGCACGACCGCGAGCAGCACATCAACAAAGAGCTCGGCTTGGCCCGCGCTCGTGCAGCGAGCATGCTCGTGCTCGGCCTGCCTGGTTCGACCTACCTCTACCAGGGCGAGGAGCTCGGCCTGCAGGAGCCGCTCAACATTCCTAGCGAGCAGATGCAAGACCCACAGTGGTTCCGCAACGAGGGCTCGATCAGCCGCGACGGCTGCCGTGTGCCGATGCCGTGGAGCAAGTCGGGTTCTTCGTTCGGCTTCGGCCCAGGCGGCGCCCACCTGCCTCAGCCGGACTGGTTTGGCGAGTGGTCGGTTGAGGCACAGGATGGCGTCAAGGGTTCAACCCTCGAGCTTTACCGCGCCGCGCTGCGTCTGCGCCGACAGTTGCTGACCGATGAGAAGCTCACGTGGGTGAAGCACTGGCTCAACCCGAACGTGTTGCACTTCGTGCGCCCGAATGGCTGGACGGTGATGACCAACTTCGGTACGAAGCCGGTCAAGTTGCCTAAGGGTCAGGTCTTGTTGGCTTCGGCCGATGTGAGCGACGGCAAGTTGCCAGCGAACGCAACGGTCTGGGTTCAGCGCTAGAACTTTTTTCTACGACTTTCAAACTGCAAACGCTTGCGGATTTGAGGGTGCATTAGCCTTGCCATAAGAAGCACTTCTTTCAATGGCGAAAGGCAGTTTTTTCATGGACGCTAACCCGTTGCTGACGGCTCGACCGCAAGCTTTGGGTCTCGACGCCTGGATCGAAAAGATCCAGCAGTTGACCCAGCCAGACCGCGTGGTTTGGTGCGACGGATCGCCTAGCGAGTACGGCGCCATGACAGACAAATTGGTCGCAGCAGGAACGTTCATCCCCTTGAACTCCGAGCTGCGGCCAAATTCGTTTCTGGCCCGAACCGACCCGGCTGACGTAGCTCGCGTCGAAGAGCGAACCTTCATCTGTTCCACCGAACAGATCGACGCCGGACCAACCAATAACTGGATGGCACCCGATGAGATGAAGCAGCGGTTGCTACCACTCTTTGCGGGCTCGATGCGCGGTCGCACGATGTACGTGATCCCCTTCTCGATGGGGCCGCTAGATTCGCCACTGGCACGCGTCGGCATCGAAATCACCGACAGCGAATACGTCGTCGCCAACATGCACCTAATGACCCGTGTCGACGCCTCAATCTTCGAACGCATTCGCGGCGGCGAAAACTGGGTTGCGACGGTGCACTCCGTCGGTGCGCCCAATGATTCCTCTACTTGGCCTTGTAACCCTGAAAAGTACATCTCGCACTTTCCCGAGACCCTCGAGGTCTGGTCCTTCGGTTCGGGCTACGGCGGCAATGCCCTGCTTGGCAAGAAGTGCATGTCGCTGCGCATCGGCTCGGTTCTCGCGCGCGAAGAGGGCTGGCTCGCCGAGCACATGCTGATCATGCGCATGATCAGCCCAGAGGGTCGCAAGTTCCACTTCAGCGCGGCCTTCCCTTCGGCTTGCGGCAAGACCAACCTCGCGATGCTCCAACCCAGCATTCCTGGCTGGAAGGTCGAGACCATCGGCGACGACATCGCCTGGATCGGCGTCGGCCCCAACGGCCGGCTGCGGGCCATCAACCCCGAGAACGGCTTCTTTGGTGTCGCACCGGGAACCAGCGTCAAGACCAACCCGGTCGCCATGGAGCTGGTCTCACGCGACACAATTTTTACTAACGTCGCGATGACACCGGACGGCGACGTTTGGTGGGAGGGCATGACCAAGGAGGCTCCTACGGGCCTGATCAACTGGCGCGGTGAGATCCACGATCCAGCCTCGGGTAAGCCAGCGGCCCACCCGAACGGGCGTTTCACCTCTCCGGCGGCTAACTGCCCAACCATCTCGAGCGATTGGGAGAACCCCGAGGGTGTCGAGCTGGACGCGATCATTTTTGGTGGTCGTCGCGCAAAGGGCGTTCCGCTGGTTACCGAGGCGTCCGACTGGCGTCACGGAGTCTTCCTTGGCTCGACCATGGCTTCTGAGCAGACGGCCGCGGCTGAGGGGCCGGTGGGTGAGGTTCGCCGCGACCCATTCGCAATGCTGCCATTCACGGGCTACAACATGGCCGATTACTGGTCGCACTGGCTTAGCTTCGCCGAGCGACCTGGCATCCAGTTGCCGCGCATCTTCCGTGTGAACTGGTTCCTCAAAGACGACGAGGGCAAATTTGTCTGGCCGGGCTTCGGCGAGAACTCTCGTGTGCTTCGCTGGATGGCCAACCGCGTCGCGGGCACGGCCAACGCCACCGAGACCCCAATCGGCAACCTGCCGAGCCTGGACGACCTGGGTGTCAGCGAACTGAACCTTCCCGAGAATCACAAGGCGCAGCTCCTCGAATGGAATGTCGAGGCGGTTACGCGCGACCTCGAATCGATTCAGCGATACCTTGAGGCATTCGGCGAACGAACTCCGAAGGCTCTGATTCAAGAGGCAGAGCAGCGCTTGAGCGAACTGCAGCCGATATGGCAGGACTCGCTCTCGGTCGCAGAATCTCTCGTTCCGATCATCGGACGCCTCTACCGAAGCAATGGCGTGATCCTGACCGTGCACGGGCGTGTGTTGATCAACCGCACTCCGATCGAGTTGCTGAAGGCAATGCGCTATGCCCGCCACCTCGACGGCCACCCACTCAACATCCGTCGAGTAGCCGCGCTGATTCAGCAACTTGATCGAATGGGTCTAGGCCCGGCAAACATCGATCTGGCCAGGCTGTTCGCCAAGCAGAGGAACTCGGGGCACCCGCTCACCGACTTCTTGGGCGAAGAATTGCGCGACATCGCTCAGATGTTCAGCATCATCACCGACTCGCAAGAGCGCGATGTCGTGCTTTATGGCTTCGGTCGCATAGGTCGTCTTGTTGCCCGTGTGCTGCTCTCGCACGCCGGCGACCACCGAGGCCTGAAGCTCCGTGCGATCGTCGTGCGTGGCTCCGGTGCCGCCGACCTCGAGAAGCGTGCCAGCCTGCTGCGTCGCGACTCGGTGCACGGCTCTTTCGACGGAGCAATCACCGTGGATCACGAGAACAACGCGATCGTTGCGAATGGCACGTCCATAGCCGTCATCAACGCCGACGACCCGGCAAACATCGATTACTCGGCATATGGAATCAAGGATGCGCTGCTCATCGACAACACCGGCAAGTGGCGCGACGAGGCCGGGCTTGCCCAACACCTGCAGGGCACGGGCATCTCGAAGGTGTTGCTGACCGCCCCGGGCAAGGGATCATTGCCGAATATCGTCTTTGGCGTGAACCAGGATGCGATCGCGGCTGACCAGCGGATAGTCACCGCCGCGTCTTGCACGACCAACGCGATTTCTCCTGTGCTCAAGGTTCTCGATGAACGACTCGGCGTTGTACACGGACATGTCGAGACCATTCACTCGTTTACCAACGACCAGAACCTGATCGACAACTTCCACAAGGGGGACCGACGCGGGCGCTCGGCCGTGCTCAACATGGTCATCACCGAGACCGGCGCTGCAACGGCCGTGGCCAAGGTGCTGCCAGGGTTCGAGGGCAAGCTCACCGGTAATGCGATTCGCGTTCCAACCCCGGACGTATCGATCGCAATCTTGAATCTGGAACTGTCGACCGCGACTACCCGTGAAGAACTAAACGACCTGCTGAGGTCCGCATCGCTCGACCCTGCAACCCGAAACCAAATTGACTACGTCGAGTCGCCCGAGATCGTGTCGACCGACCACGTCGGGTCAAACCGAGCCGGCATCGTAGATGGCCTTGCCACCGTCGGAAACGGCAAGCGAGCGGTCGTCTACGTTTGGTACGACAACGAGAACGGCTACGCGCATCAGGTGGTGAGGGTAGCCGAAAAGATGATGCTCGCGGAGCGACCAAGTTACCCGCATTAGGCGGCAGGGGTTAGGCTCGAAGCCTCGCTCTTGAGACAGGATTTTTCGGGCCAGTGACTCGTTCATCAATAGCCGCAGCGCGCGGCAAGTTCGCCGAACTAGGCGCACCGTTCAACCGCCTTTGGGGTGCAACTCTCACCAGCCATGTCG
>CAYTNT010000063.1:0-6039 GCA_964439235.1 uncultured Rhodoluna sp.
AACCTGTTCGGCGGCGGATTCAACGGGGCTGGCGGTGGCCGCGGCTTTGGTGGCTTTGGCCCCCAGCGCGGCAGCGATCTGGCAATCTCGAAGACCATCGACTTCATCGATTCAATCAAGGGTGCCAGTGTGAAAATCGCGCTGAGCAACCAGAGCGAGCCGATCACCCTCAAGGTGCCAGCAGGCATCCAGGACGGCCAGAAACTAAAGGTGCGCGGCAAGGGTCAAGCCAGCCCGAACGGCGGCGAACCAGGCGACCTCGTGGTGACCATCGCGGTCAAGCCGCATCCCGTGTTTAGTCGCGACGGCTCAAACCTCAGGGTTACCGTGCCGGTTACCTTTGCCGAGGCGGTGCTGGGTGCGACCATTCAGGTGCCGACGCTCGGTGGCGAACCGGTCAAACTCAAGGTGGCCGCGGGCACTCCCAACGGACGCGTTCTGCGCGTCAAAGGCCGCGGTGTTGTCACGCCGAAGGGCGAGGGCGACTTGCTGGCGACCGTCGAGATTGCGGTGCCATCGCACGTCAGCGACAAGGCCGCGAAGCTGCTCGAAGAATTCGACAACCAGTTGCCGGATGAAGATCCGCGCGCAGATCTATTGCTGAAAGCGGGGTTGCTCTAAATGGAACAGCTCGACGAAAACAGCCCAATCTTTTCGATTGGTGTGGCCGCCGAGCTTGCCATGATGCACCCGCAAACCCTGCGCGACTATGACCGAATGGGTCTGGTCGTGCCACAGCGAACCGGTGGGCAAACCCGTCGGTACACGATGCGAAACATCGCGCAGCTGCGCGAAATCGCACGCCTCTCTTCTGAGGGTGTTTCTCTCGAGGGCATCCGCAGAGTTTTGGAACTTGAAAACCAGAACGCCGAGCTCGCAAAACGAGTAGCTGAACTCGAGAAGGCGCTAGCCAACGAGCTGATGAACCGACCCGGCGCCCGCGTATTTGCTGCGGGCAATCAGGGTGTGGTCAGCATGGCTGCCGGCAAGCGTCCGTCACGCAGCACCTCTGTTGTTGTGTGGCGACAGCGATAGCAACACTCCTACAGCTGTGAGCGATCCTCACCGGAGGTAAAAAATGAACAACCCACAAATGCAAAACCAGAGCGAGCAGAAATCCGCGCTCGAGCAGTTCGGCGTCAACATGACCGAGCTAGCCAAGGCCGGAAAACTTGACCCGGTTATCGGTCGCGACGCCGAGATTCGTCGCGTTTCGCAGGTGCTCAGTCGCCGCACCAAGAACAACCCGGTCCTGATTGGTGAACCCGGCGTAGGCAAAACCGCCGTGGTCGAAGGGCTGGCTCAGCGAATCATCGCGGGCGATGTTCCAGAGAGCCTCAAGGGCAAGCAGCTGATCAGCCTAGACCTGGCGGCGATGGTCGCGGGCGCTAAGTTCCGCGGTGAGTTCGAGGAACGCCTCAAGGCCGTACTTGCCGAAATCAACGCCGCAGAGGGGCAGGTCATCACCTTCGTCGATGAGCTGCATACCCTCGTCGGTGCCGGCGCCGCAGACGGTTCGATGGATGCCTCAAACATGCTCAAGCCGATGCTGGCTCGCGGCGAACTGCGCCTGATCGGCGCAACCACGCTCGACGAATACCGAGAGCGAATCGAAAAGGACCCAGCCCTCGAACGCCGCTTCCAGCAGGTTTTCGTGGGCGAGCCGAGCGTGGTTGACACCATCGCAATCCTGCGCGGACTCAAGGAGCGTTACGAGGCACACCACAAGGTTGCGATTGCCGATAGCGCGCTGGTTGCCGCGGCAAGCCTGAGTGACCGCTACATCAGCGGCCGCCAGTTGCCCGACAAGGCGATTGACCTGATCGACGAGGCCGCATCCCGCCTTCGCATGGAAATCGACTCGGCTCCGGTCGAGATCGACGAATTGCGCCGACAGGTCGACCGGCTCAAGCTCGAAGAGTTGGCGCTTAAGAAAGAGAAGGACGACGCATCCAAGGAGCGTCTCGAAAAGCTTCGCGAAGACCTAGAGGCCAAGTCGGCGCAGCTGGCGATTTTGAATCAGCGCTGGGAGGCCGAGCGTGCTTCGCTGAACCGCATCGGTGATTTGAAAACCAAGCTGGATGCGTTGCGCATCGAGGCCGAGCGTGCACAGCGCGAGGCAAACCTCGAGAAGGCATCGCGTCTTCTGTACGCAGAGATTCCCGCGCTTGAGAAAGAGCTCGCGGCAGCCGAGTCGGCCGAGGCCAACGACGCAGACCGCATGGTTGGCGACCAGGTGTCTGAGGATGACATCGCCGCAGTCGTTAGCGCGTGGACCGGCATCCCGACCGGCCGTTTGCTCGCTGGTGAGAGCGAAAAACTGCTGCACCTCGAGGCCGAATTGGGCAAGCGTCTGATTGGCCAGAAGAAGGCGGTCAAGGTGGTCAGCGACGCCGTTCGACGCACCAAGGCCGGAATCAGCGACCCGAACCGCCCGACCGGCTCGTTCCTGTTCCTCGGCCCAACCGGTGTTGGCAAGACCGAGCTGGCCAAGAGCCTCGCCGAGTTCCTGTTCAACGACGAAAAGGCGATCGTTCGAATCGACATGAGCGAGTACGGCGAGAAGCACAGCGTCTCGCGACTGCTCGGTGCTCCACCGGGATACATCGGTTACGAAGAGGGCGGTCAGTTGACCGAAGCGGTTCGCCGCCGCCCATACTCGGTGGTGCTGCTGGATGAGGTCGAAAAGGCGCATCCCGAGGTATTCGATGTCTTGCTTCAGGTGCTGGATGACGGTCGACTGACCGATGGCCAGGGCCGTGTAGTTGACTTCAAGAACGTGATTCTGATTCTGACCTCGAACCTAGGTTCGCAGTTCTTGATTGATCAAGAATTGAACGACGAGCAGAAGCGCGAGGGCGTGCTCGCGATGGTTCGGGCTTCGTTCAAGCCAGAGTTCCTGAACCGTCTCGATGACATCGTGATCTTCTCGGCGCTGGACCGACTCGAGCTGGGTCAGATTGTCGAACTCAACATCGAGCGTCTCGGCAAGCGCCTGGCCGCTCGTCGTCTGCAGCTCGCTGTGACCCCGGCGGCTCGAGCCTGGTTGGCCGACCACGGCTACGACCCGATCTACGGGGCAAGGCCGCTGCGTCGCCTAATGCAACAGCAAATCGATGACCGTTTGGCGAACCTGCTGCTCGCCGGCGAGATTCACGACGGCTCGTTTGTGAAGGTGGATGTGGCCGAGGGCGGGGTCGAGCTAATCGTCACCCCGGGCGAAGACGAACTCGGTGGAGTTGGCGAGATTCCAGATTCATTCGCCGGCTAGCCGGCGACAACTCAACAACCTCATAACACTGTGGGCATCAGCGAACAAAATTCGGTTGGTGCCCACAGTGGTTTCACTAGACTTTGCGCATGGCAAACACAGAAGAACAACGTTCATACGGTCAAGGCGCGCAAGGCGAAAAGGCCGCCCCAAAGGCATCCTCGAAGGTCGGCCTCTGGACCAAGATTCGCTACAACTTCGATAACTCGATCGCCAAGGCTGGCGCTTTCGTAGGTTACGTATTCGCGGCCCTGATCGTCGCATCGATTCTTATCGTTCTAATCCGTTACGCCCTTTACGCGATTCCGCTGCTTTACAACGGCGCTCCGCTGCCCGCACCAACCTTTGACACCTTCTGGTCTCAGTTCGCGGGCATTCTCGGACGAGCCGGCGAAGCAACCTGGGCCGAGCGCATCATCGGCATCCTCGTTTGGATTGTGACCATCACTCTGGCCGCTAGCGTTACCGGTTTTGCTGTCGGTGCCATCAACCGAACCTTCGAAAAGCTTCGCAAGGGCAAGAGCCCAGTCATCGACTCGGGTCACACCCTGATTCTCGGCTGGTCGAGCCGCATCTTCCCAATTCTGAAGGAGCTTGCGGTTGCCAACGAAAACATGCGTAAGCCGCTGGTTGTGATCTTTGCGAACCAGTCGCGCGACTTCATGGAAGACCAGATCGCAGACCACATCGAAGAGGGTCTCGGCAACCTAAAGGTTGTCACGCGCTCGGGCGACCCGCTCAACCCAACCGAGCTCAAGCGCGCTAACGTCACCGGCGCTAAGTCGATCATCGTTCTCGATGCCGATGAGGCCGGCGACGCCACGGTGGTCTCGACCGTGTTGGCCGTGAAGTCGGTAAACGGCAATCCGTCGACTCGCATCATCGCCGAGGTTGACGACCGCCACACCGCTCGCGCACTCGAGGTTGCTACCGACGGTGCCGTCATCTCGGTGCGTTCCCACGAGGTCATCGCTCGAGTCACGGCTCAGGCTTCGCGTCAGCCAGGTTTGGCCGCAGTTACTCTCGACCTGATCGACTTCGACGGCGACGAGATCTACTTCAACAACGTGCCTGCTCTCGCTGGCAAGACCTACCGCGATGCACTGCTCGCGTTCAATAACGCATCCGTAATCGGTTTGATCGACGAAGCGGGCGAAACCCACCTGAACCCTTCGCAAGACACCGTCTTGACCGCCAACACTCGTGTTATCGCGGTTGCAGAGGATGACGACAAGGTTGTCTACACCGGTGTTCGCGAGGACATCGCCAACAAGAAGATTGCGGCAGCCAAGCGCCCGGCCCGCAAGCCAGAGCACCTCTTGGTTATCGGTTGGTCGGCGATGGGTCGATCGGTGCTTCAAGAACTCGCATCCTTCGCACCAAAGGGCTCGACCGTGCACATCGTTGCTCAGACCAAGTTCGTGGCCGAGGCCGAACTCAAGGAATTCAAGTTCGGACCAAACCTCACCGCAACCTTTGCCCCGCTTGCCGGAAACATCGAGGAATTGATCGCGGCTGCTGAAGCGAAGAACTACAACGAGATCATTGTGCTCGGCTACCGTCACGAGATCACTCAGGCAGAAGCTGATGCACAGACCATGCTCACCATGCTTCAGCTCAACCAGATGTTCGACGACCAATCAAACAAGGTGGTCAAGACTCGTCTGGTTGCCGAAATCCTTGATGGCGCGAAGGCCGAACTGGCTCGAGTCGCTGCGGTTGACGACCTGGTCGTCAGCGACAACTTGGCGGCTCTGCTGATTGCGCAGATCAGCGAGAACCCGACTCTGGCACCTGTGTTCGACGACCTGTTCGACGCTGCCGGCGCATCCATCAATCTTCGCCCGATGTCGCAGTACGTCGCGGCCGGCAACACTGTCGAGTGGGCTGAGCTGGTTGCAATCGCAGCTGCTCATGGCGAATCGGCTATCGGCTATCGCGTTGCCAAGCACGAAGCCGGGGATTCCTCAACCGGTGTCGTGCTGAACCCAGCCAAGAACTCGACCTACACCGCGGTCGAAGGCGATGGATTGGTTGTCATCGCAAACGTCTAGGCGAAATCCTCAGCTAAGAATGACTGACCTGACAGCGGCGAGTGTGCGTCAAGCCCTCGCCGCTTTCGCATCCCCAAAGCGTGCCGCTGAACTTCAGTGGTTCTTCAAAACCGAACCAGGTGGTTACGGCGAGGGCGACCGGTTTTTGGGGCTCACTGTGCCGCAAAGTCGCGAGGTGGCCAAACAGTTTCGCGATCTTCCGGCTGCTGAGCTGTTCGAGCTAGCCAACTCACCTTGGCACGAGCACCGGATCTGCGCATTACACATCATGGTGCTGCAGTTTCAGCGCGCTAAGTCGGCTGTAACTCGCGATGAATTGGCCGCGCTGTTCATGACGATGCTCGATGCAAACCTGGTGAACAACTGGGACCTCATCGACACATCCGCACCATACATCGGTGCCTGGTGGCTCGACCGCGACGATGCCCACGAGGTGTTCACCGAGCTTGCGCGGCACAAAGACCTTTGGCATCGCCGCGCGGGAATCATGTTCACCTTTGCGTTTATTCGTGCTGGTCGCCTCGAGCCAACCTGGCTGATATCAGAGTTGCTGCTGGATGACGAGCACGACCTGATTCACAAAGCGGTCGGCTGGATGCTGCGCGAGGCAGGCAAGAGAGACCTCGACGGGTTGCGTGCTTTCCTTGACGAGCATGTTTCGCGGATGCCGCGAACCATGCTCAGATACGCGATCGAGAAGTTGCCCGAACCGGA
>CAYTNT010000064.1:0-5983 GCA_964439235.1 uncultured Rhodoluna sp.
CCACTTCTTCGAGTGCCCCTCGCGTTTGCCGCTGAGTGCGTGTGCGACCTCGTGCAGCAGCACCTGGTGAGTCTCGTCAAGCGAGTGAATCGTAACCAGATACTTCGAAACCGAGATTCGCTTATCGGTGTATGAGCAAAGACCTGCCCTGCGCTTGGCGCTGTCGAACTCGAAAGTCCAGCCGACGTGGCCCGCATCCGTCAGGTGTTGATTAATCAAAAACTCGGCCTGAGCGCGAACGTAATCGAAGCGGTCGATTGACATTCTTTGATAGCGGGATGCGCCGTCGTTGTACTGACGCCCTGGCACGAAACCGATTTTCTGGTAGCTGCGCTGGGCGCGGTGGTTGTCGATCAGAACCGAGAGCGTGACCTTGCTGAGTTTGGCAGTCTCGAGGGCGTGCTCCACCGCAAACCGCATGGCCTCGGTTCCGAGACCCCGATTGTGGAATTCGCTTCTCAAGGCGATGCGCACGTTCATCGCGTGGCGCTTCGGATCGTATTCATTGAGCACCACCTCGCCCGCAAACTCACCGGTTTCGTTGTCGAAAACTGCCCAGTCAAGCCGGTCAGTTTGGCTCGCGCGAGTGGTCAACCACTCTTGAATCTGCTCGCGCGAAAAGCGCTTTTTGGTGCCGGTCCAAAAGGCCACCTGCTCGTCGGCGAGCATATCTAGGTAGTCGTCTATCACGTGAAGCCCGAGCTGGCTAAGCGTCACCCGCTCACCCCTGAGGGTTGGGGCATGGCCGGGCAGCGAGAAATCCATCGTGTTTGAGAATACCCGCGGGCACTAAAATTTCAGAATGACTAAGCACAGCCGCCCGTGGGGTTACCACAGTCCAGACCAGTCGCCAGATGTTGACTGGCAGCTGCGACCTGAGACCCTTGCCGTGCGCGGTGGTTTGGCCCGAACCGGATTTGGCGAGACGGGCGAGGCCCTCTTTCTAAACAGCGGTTTCACGTATGACTCGGCAGAGCAGGCAGCCGCATCCTTCAGAGATGAAGAAGAGCACTTTCTCTACAGCCGTTTCGCAAACCCGACGGTAGCCATGTTCGAGCAGCGACTGGCCGCGCTCGAAGGCGCAGAGAGCTGCATGGCCACCGCAACCGGCATGGCCGCGATGTTTGCGTCGGTCGCATCCGTCGTGAAGGCCGGCGATCGAGTTGTTGCGGCACTAAACATGTTCAGCTCTTGCTATGTCGTGCTGTGCGAGATTCTGCCGCAGTGGGGCGTCGAGACCGTGCTGGTCGATTCAAACGATGAGGCGGCCTGGGCGGATGCGCTGAGCCAGCCAACCAAACTGGTATTCCTCGAGAGCCCGAGCAACCCACTGCTCGGCCTAATCGACATACGCATGGTCAGCGACCTTGCCCACAAGGCGGGCGCTCTCGTGATCGTCGATAACGTCATGGCCTCCCCAGTGCTGCAGAAGCCGCTCGAGCTCGGCGCCGACGTCGTGATGTATTCGGCAACCAAACACATCGATGGTCAGGGACGCGTTCTTGGTGGTGCCGTTTGCGGCTCGACCGAATACATTCGCGGAACCCTAATGCCGTTCATTCGTCACACCGGTCCGTCGATGTCTTCGTTCAATGCCTGGGTGCTGCTGAAGTCGCTCGAGACCATGAGCATGCGCGTCGAGCGGATGTCGTCAAACGCCCAACTGGTGGCCGAGGCGCTCGAAGGGCACGCCAAGATCGAACGCGTTTACTACCCAGGCCTCAAGAGTCACCCAGACTACGAGCTGGGTCAGCGCCAGATGACCTCGGGTGGATCGACAGTTGCGTTCAAGCTGCGCGGCACTCAAGAGCAGGTGTTCGCGTTCATGAATGCGCTTCAGGTGATCGACATCTCAAACAACATCGGTGACTCAAAGTCGCTGCTGACGCATCCGACCACCACCACCCACCGTCGCCTCAGCGAAGAGGTGCGTCAGAAGATGGGCATCACCGAGAGCACCGTTCGACTTTCGGTTGGACTCGAAAACGCGGACGACCTGATCGAGGATCTGACCCGCGCGCTCGCTCGAATCTAAAGAATTGCGGCGATGGCGTCGATGGCCGCCGAAATCTGCTGCTTGCTGGTTGCGAAGTTGAAACGAATGTAGTCGCTGTACTTTGCCCCGCCCATGTCTGGGCCTGGCACGACCGCGACCTTTGCCTCACGCAGAATTCGAGTCGCCGGTTCGGGCCCAAGATTCAAGGCGGATACGTTCCACAGACTCAGGTAGCCGTTCTGCGGCAGGTGCGCGATTACCCCCGGCAGCTTGGCGTGCAACTCGGCGAGCATGTGGTGGCGGTTCTCATCGAGGGTGCGCACGCAGGCTGCAAGCCACTCGTCGCAGTCGTTGTATGCCGAGACCATCGAGAAAGCTCCGAGCAGCGAACTGCGCCAGTGCGCGGCTTCGGGCATACGTTTGACCATCGCCTCAATCGCATCCGACTGCCAGACCAGAATTGCCGCCTTGAGCCCGGCGGTGTTGTAGCTCTTGCTGCTCGAGGTGATGCAGATGCCGGTTTCGCGCGCGGCATCGCTGACCGAAAGGTATGGCACGAAGCGTTCGCCCGAATAGGTCAGCGGGGCGTGAATCTCGTCACTGATCACGGTCACGCCATGCTTCTTTGCGAGTTCGGCGAGGGCTGCGAGCTCGTCACGACTGTGGATTCGCCCAACCGGGTTCTGCGGCTGGCACATCAGATAAAACTTGGCACCGGCGGCAAAGGCATCCTCGATCGCGGTGAGGTCTAAGTGCCAGTGCGGGGCGTCCTCGGCAGATTCGTTGTTGTGCAGCGGTGCATCAACCAGCTCGAGGTGCAGCTCTTCGATCCAGTGAAAGAAGGATGAGTAGACCGGGCTGCTGATGACCACGCGGTCTCCTGGCTTGGAATTCGCGCGCATGAACTCGACGGTGGCAACTCCGACGTCGGTGGCGAGCTTGAACTTCTTGGGGTCAACCTGCCAACTCCAGTGACGTTGCGCGAAACTAGCGAAGGCCTCACCCAACTCTGGAATCGGGCCGAGATAGCCGAGATCGTTGTTGGCGATGAACTCGGTGAGCACCTGCTTGATTGGCTCGGCGAGCTGAAAGTCCATCTCGGCGACGTGCATCGGCAACACATCGCTCGCGTAACGTCGCCACTTCGAACTGTGGCGAGCCTTGAGCTGCTCGATGGAATCTGCCTGCACGAGGTTGTCGGTCATGGCTTCAGTATGCCAAAGTTGCAGTAAAAGTCAGAGTGACACTAAGATAGACGCTAGATAAAGTCAAACTGACTATTAGGCGGAATCTTGAACCAGCAACCGAGCCTCGCGGTGTCAACCGTGATCTTCTCGCTGCGCTCGGATTCGAGCGGCAGGATGCGCCTCGCGGTGCCACTGGTCAAACGCATCCGCTCGCCATTCGAGGGTCGTTGGGCGCTGCCGGGTGGCCCACTGCTGACAACCGAAACCCTCGCCGATTCGGCCAGTCGCACGCTGGCCGCGACAACTGGATTGACTCCGAAGTACCTCGAGCAGCTCTACGCATTCGGCGGTCTCGACCGCTCTCCCGCGCTCAAAGACAACGAACCTAGCCCCGAGCGTGTCGTGTCGATCGTTTACTGGGCGCTGGTCGGGGGCGCCGAGGCGGCATCCACTCTGGATAGCGAGAACGTGGCCTGGTTCATGGTCGATGAACTGCCGCAGCTGGCCTTCGATCACAACCTGATTCTCGATTACGCGCTCTGGCGATTGCGCAACAAGGTCGGCTACAGCCGAGTCGCGCACGCGTTTCTTGACGAAAAGTTCACCCTCGCCGAATTGCGCGAGGTTTATGAGTCGATCCTCGGCAAGGCACTCGACCCAGGCAATTTCAGGCGCACGGTTGAGGGTTCAGGCGCGGTTATCGCAACAGGCGAGCGCCTCTCTGGCACCAAACACCGCCCACCAATGCTTTACAGATCAAACACCGAACTCGAGCTGGCCGATCTTGGCCCGCTCAACCGCAAAACAGGAGAAACCAGATGACCACAGCATCTGTCAACGAACGCATCCAGCTGATCGTGAAGGGAGCGAGCAAGGAGTCGACTTGCAGCTCGAGCCTCGCCGATGGGCCTTGGGGCTTTGACTCGGTGACGGGCTACGGCCCAGGTGCATCCAGCGCTGACGTGATTCCGGCGGATGCGCCGAAGCAGGGCGAGCTGCCCGAGCAGTACCGCCGTGCGAGCGACGCGGAGTTGCACGAACGCATCCGTGCCGCCAAGGCCACTCTGGGCGACCGAGTCGTGATCCTGGGCCACTTCTATCAGCGCGACGAAATCGTTCAGCACGCCGACTACCTCGGCGACTCGTTCCAGTTGGCGAATGCTGCCAAGGCGCATCCCGAGGCAGAGGCAATCGTGTTCTGCGGCGTGCACTTCATGGCCGAGACTGCCGACATTCTTTCGGGCGAGCACCAGAAGGTGATCCTGCCGAACCTCGCGGCCGGCTGTTCGATGGCCGACATGGCCGACATCGACTCGGTCGAGGAGTGCTGGCGACAGCTAGAAGAGATCTACGGAACCGAGCCTGACGAACACGGTCGCGTTCCGGTGATTCCGGTGACCTACATGAACTCCTCGGCTGCACTGAAGGGTTTCTGCGGTCGCAACGGCGGCATCGTCTGCACCTCATCGAATGCCGAGACCGTACTGAAGTGGGCTTTCGAGCGCGGCCAGCGCGTGCTGTTCTTTCCTGATCAGCACCTCGGTCGCAACACCGCCAAGGCCATGGGTGTCTCGCTCGAGCAGATGCCACTGTGGTGGGGGCGCAAGGTGCTCGGCGGCAACACCGAAGCCCAGCTTCAGGACGCCAAGGTCATTCTATGGAACGGCTTCTGCTCGGTGCACAAGCGGTTCAACGTCGGCCAGATCGAAAAGGCTCGCGCCGAGTTCCCAGGTGTTCGCGTGATTGTTCACCCAGAGTGCCCGATGGATGTCGTTGACGCAGCCGACGAATACGGTTCGACCGACTACATTCGCAAGGCGGTTCAGGGTGCTACCGAGCCAACCACGTTTGCCATCGGCACCGAGATCAACATGGTTCAGCGCCTAGCGGCTCAGCACCCCGAGCACAACATCTTCTGCCTCGACCCGGTGGTTTGCCCGTGCTCGACGATGTATCGCATCCACCCTGGCTATTTGGCTTGGGTGCTCGAGCGGTTGGTAGCCGGCGAGGTGGTCAACCAGATCACTGTCTCTGATGATGTGGCCGAACCTGCACGGGTAGCCCTCGAGAGGATGCTGGCTGCGAAGCCGCTGTAGTTTCGCGTCGGATTTGATGAGTGGCGAATAGATGAGCGTCGGATTGGGCCTAGCGTGAAAAAAGTTGTCGTAGTCGGAAGCGGTGTCGCCGGGCTGGTTGCCGCCGTTGAGGCGAGCCGCAACTACGAGGTGGTGCTGGTCACCAAGTCGGTGCTCGCCGAGAGCAACACCCACTACGCGCAGGGTGGCATCGCCGCGGTTACCTCAAGCGCTGACACAATCGCCGAGCATATTGCCGACACCTTGGCTGCCGGCGCCGACTACTGCTACGAGCCAGCGGTGCGCGTTCTGTGCCAGGACGGCCCCGAGCGCATCAACGACCTGGTTCGGTTCGGTGTCGAGTTCGACCGCAATCCCGAGGGCACCGACTGGGCGCTCGGGCTCGAGGCTGCGCACTCGCACGCACGCATCCTTCACGCCGGTGGCGACACCACGGGTCGAGACATCTCGAACGCTTTGGTTCGCGCAGTTCGCGCCGTTGCCGCAGACGTGCACGAGCACACCTTTGTGAGTGACTTCGTGCTGGGTGATTCAGGGCAGATCGTGGGCATCGAACTGATCGACGCCTCGGGCAAGCACGTTGTCGAGTGCGACGCTGTGATTCTTGCCTCGGGCGGTGCCGGTCAGCTGTATCGCCACACCACTAACCCGTCGGTGACCACCGGCGACGGCCTGGCCGCTGCCTTTAGAGCTGGTGCCGAACT
>CAYTNT010000065.1:0-5851 GCA_964439235.1 uncultured Rhodoluna sp.
ATTCCCCCCATCTCCACCATCCCATGCGCAAAGACCCACCAACTCGGTGGGTCTTCGTGTTTAAGCGGGTTTGGACATCACCCAAGGTAAATAATGGACAGGTGATTATCTCTGAGCCGCTCGATTGGCTGGCCACAAACGGCCGCCTCGCATTCGAGGTCATCGGCACCCTAGCCTTCGCGCTCTCGGGCCTAATCGAAGCCGCCCGCAAGAAACTCGACATCGTCGGAATGGCGATGGTCACCGGCCTAGCCGCCTTCGGAGGCGGAACCCTGCGCGACATCCTGCTCGATCGCCGCCCACTGTTCTGGGTGCAATACGAGTTCTGGCTCTACGCAATCCTCGCGATCACACTTTTCGCTTTGCTCTTCGTTCGTTCGCGTCACATAGAAGTAACCGCGCAGGCCACCCAATGGCCCGATGCTCTCGGCCTGGGTATCTTCTCGGCCGGTGGAACCTACATCGCCCTCGACGCCGGCATGCCGCCACTCACAGCTGTTCTGATGGGTGTCATCACAGCTGTATTCGGTGGTGTTCTGCGCGACATCGTGGTCAACGAGATCCCACGTGCCTTCAACGACCACCAGCCGTACTCGGTTCTTGCCTTCGTGGGTAGCTGGATTGTGGTGTTCCTTCACGCAAACGGCGTCAACGAGGTCGCATCCATCGCCGCTGGAACCCTCGTGATTACCGGACTACGCCTAGCCGCGATGATCAGGGGATGGCGCTTGCCAACCTGGCGCGTCTGATTCTAAAAAGTGGGATGCGCTATTCAGCGCAAGGCGCTAACTGAGCCACTCGCTGTGGGGTAACCCCGAGCAGCACGGCGATGTCGCGCATTGTCAGGCCCTCGTCGCGCATCCTGCCGACTACTTCGCGAATCTCGGCCGAAGCCTCCTCTTGCAGGCGAGAGGCAACGCGCATCTTTTCTTGAGCAGCCTCGAGATCACAGATGATACCTGGCATGACTGCCTCAACCTTGACGACTATGTCGCACTTAGATTCGCCGGTCGCATCCTCGGCAAGTTTCTTGATCTGCTCTGTAGCTTTGTCAAGACGCTTGGCAGTGGTGGTGAGGCCCCCGAGCTCGGCAACGGAAATAAACCATCCGTCAGCCTTGCGTTCGCAGTGTGCGGTGATCTCCATGTTGCCTCCTTTCAAAAGCCTGTCTATAGGTTAAACGCCGATGTGACTTCGAAACTTCTCGCGACACGATTCAAATTAGTAAAGCCCTACTTGACTAATCTTGTAAAGGTCTGCTTTACTAACTAACTGTAATCCTGACCACGAACTCTTTCAAGGAATTTGATGAACATCTTTATTGCAATCGCTGCTCTCGCAGTTTCGGCCTTCGTAGGCTTCGGCTTCTTCAAGGCCGGCAAGTTCAAGGCGTCGGCCTCGCGCGAAACCATGCTCCAGGCTGGCTTCGGCTGGATCGAAAAGCTGCCAACCGGAGTAGTGCGCCTAATCGCTTGGCTCGAGCTGGCCGGCGCCGTAGGTATCGTTCTCGCCCCGTTGGCCGCATACTTCGTGCCAGGCTTCGCTTGGGCAGTCATCTGGGGTCAGCTCGCAGCAGCCGGTCTCGCACTAACCATGGTCGTCGCCGCACTCATGCACATCGTGCGCGGTGAGTTCAAGTACACCTGGAAGATGAACCTGTCACTGCTAGGCATGAGCCTGATTGCTCTTGTGCTGCAGCTTCTAGTTTCCCTGCCGGTTCTATAGACAACCTAGAGTTTCTGGAAACCCGCCCTGACGCGCGCTCTCGAGAGTGTTGTGATCAGGGCGGGAGCCAGCAGCCAAATCAACACGGATGTCGTGATGGCGCGACCGGCATCCCACAGCAGTCCACCAGTGAACAGTTCGTACTGCAAAAAGCGCCACAAATTGGTGCCCAAATCCGCACCGGGAACGTAGCTGATCGATGTGCCGGTGCCGGCAAGGTACGGCCAGTTCCATAGGGTCATCAAGCCGCCGTAAATGAAACTCGCAACCACCGCGAACACAATCAGTAGCGCCCTCGGCTTGGCTACCTTCGGCAGAGCACCCGCAAGCAAGCCGACTAAACCAGCTGCCATCATCTGGAATGGCAACCATGGGCCAACGCCACCGGTGAGCAGTGCAGATACCAGCAGCGAACTCGTGCCGAGCAAAAAGCCAAACCCTGAGCCAAACACATACGCGGCGATGATCAGCAAGAAGAACACCGTTTCGATTCCGGCTGTGCCCGCGCCCAAAACACGAATGGATGCGTTCAACGCAGTCAACACGCCGAGCACCGCCAGGCGTCTGCTGTCTAGCTGACCAGACGAGTACTCAACGATCACCAACACCAGGATCACGGGCATCAGCACCGCGAACACAGCCTGGGCAAAGGCGGATTCCGAGACCGATTGAGCACTGATCAGAAGCGGCCAGGCAAACAGCAGCAGTGACGAAAGGGCCGCGAGTGCTATCGAGGCGCGCGCGAAGAGCCTGCTGCTCATGGCATCACCTGCTCGGCTCGAATGAGTCCGGCACTCTGGCACACGAGCGCAACTTGACTCGGGTTCTTCGAGAACGGGCCAAGAAGATCGGTCGGCACACCGGTCTCGACCAAACGCCCATCCTCGAGTCGCATTAGGCGGTCGGCGATTTGTGCCATGAACTCGACATCGTGCGAAGCCACAAGAACAGATTTTCCCTCTGCTGTGAATTCGCGTAGCTGGCTAGCCAAACGGCGCTTTGACTCGTAGTCGAGTCCTCGTGTTGGTTCATCTAGCAGAACAACGTTTGCTCGTCGAACGAGCTGGATTGCCAACACGAGCGCGAGCTGTTGCCCCGCCGATAAATCCCGCGGATGCTGCGCTGGGTCGATTCGTCCTGCCAGGCGTGCGAAGAGTTTCGCTGTGGTTCCCGCTGGCTCGGTCGATCGGCGGTCAGATTCCGCTAACTCCTCGCTGACCGAAGCTAAAAACAGTAGGTCGTTTGCCTGCTGCGGAACAAGACAAATCGATTCTTTGCCCTCGGTCTTTGGCTCACCTGCTGCCAACCTCACCTCGCCAGCGGCCGTGTTGCCAAATCCGCTCATGGCCCAAATGAGGCTGGACTTGCCAGATCCGTTCGGACCCATGAGCCCGAGAATCTCGCCGCGTCGCAACTCGAACGACACGTTGTCGCAAGCGGTCAGTTGGCCATACTGGACCGTCAAGTCTTTGACTGCCAGAGCCGCCTCACCACTCAAAACTGACGCCTCAATGGGTGACCAATTTGACGCACCGGAAGACCAACGAGCCTGAGCCTCAGCCAAACGAATCGGCAGGGGATTCCAGCCAAGTTTCTGACCGAGCTCCACAATCGGCGGAGTCATTCGGTGATCCCTAAACAGCACGGATGCGACTTCGCTAGCGGCCGCTTGGCTCACGGTTGAGTCGCCGTGCACCACGCAAACCGAATCGACAAGTTCGAGCACTCGCTCGATACGGTGTTCCACCAGAAGCACCGTCACGCCGAGATCACGAGTCAAACGCTTCAGCAGCGACAAAGTCTCATGAGCAGCAGCAGGGTCTAAGGCTGAGGTCGGCTCATCCAGCAACAGCACTCGCTGCCCTGCGGCAATCGCCGAGGCGATAGCAACTCGCTGCTGCTGCCCACCGCTGAGCTCGGTCAACAACTTGGGTTTCAGGTGCCCTATCTCCAGAGCCGAGGCAAGTTCGTCGACGCGGCGCACCATCTCGACTCGAGACACCCCGAGCTGTTCCATTCCGAAGGCGAGTTCTTCCTCGACGGTTTCGGCAACAAAGCCGAACTCCGAGTTTTGGTTGACGTATCCCACGAGGTCGGCCAGCTCGTGAGGCATCGAGCCGAGCTTCTCTTCACCAAAAATCTTGATTGAGCCCGTGATGTTTCCGCCCGAGAAGTGCGGCGAGAGCCCGTTTATGGTTCGCAAGAGCGTCGATTTTCCAGAGCCCGTGGCACCGCAGATCAGGGCAAACTCGCCGGCCGCGAAGCTCAGGTTCACGCGACTGAGCACCTTGCGGTCGTCGTTTCCATAGTCGAAGCTCAATCCGCGAATCTCAACGGCGGTCTGTGCCGGGGGATTGGTGGTCAAATTGCCACCCCAATCGTCACAAGCGCCAGGCTCAAGGTGAATAGCAGGTAATCCGCAGTTCGAAACTTCGCTGGAATTAACCTGGTTCGCAAAGCCGCCGCCGATGTCGTGCGAATCGCGACAAATGCGAATCCGAAACTCGCAACCACTAACGCGACCGGAAGCCAACTCGAAACGCCACCCGAAAGCAGATAGAAGGTGCCGAGAATGATGCTGAGCAGGGATGCGAATGAGCTGGCCCGCGCCAGCAGAACTTGACGGTTCGTCAGCGCACCGCGACGCCCGAAACCGCGAGCCGACATAGATGCCGCGAGTTGCATAGATCGCTCGAGTGAATCCTCAAGAACCGGAATCACGATGCTCTTCAACGCTCGCAGTCCCTTCGAGCGGCCGCGAATCAGAGACGCACGCCGCACGCGCTGAAGACTCGCGATCATTTCAGGCACCAGATTCAACGCAACCGAGATGGATGCGGCAATCTCATACAGTGCACCTGGCGTGTGCTTCAATAGCCGTCTCGGGTTAGCCATTGCGTTAGCCACAGCGATGCTCAAGATGATCGCCGCTAGCCTGAGGCCGTCGGCGGCTCCCTCTTCGACATCCGCCCACAGGTTTGCTTCGTTGCCGAAGACGATTCTGAACAGAACCCGAATCAATACGACTGCTGCCGCGAGCAGCAAAAACAGCCGCAACTGAACCAGCGCTTTGACCGAACGCTTTAGCAGCAGAACCAACCCGACGCACACTAGGGAATGCAGCAACAGCTGAAACGGGCTCGTGGTTGTGGTCGCCAAAAATGCCGCGGCCAACCCAAAAACCCACCAACTGACGGGATGCAGTTCGCGCCTCTGCGCGATCGGCGCATCCTCAAGTTTGCTCACGCTACTCGTTAACATCGCACTCGAAAATCTCGGGCTCGACGCTTGGCCGCACATCGCTCACCGATTTGCCGGGCGGAACCCAGACCCAAGCTTCGGCCTGACCGCACTTTGGTTTGTGCATGTTCGAGCCGATACCGCTAACAATCCAGCCAGTGCCGATTTCAGGGTTGGTAACGAAGTAACCCCAGGTTCCCTCGGCTGGGGTAGGAGTGTCCACGCAATCCTGCTGTTCCGGGCTTGGCCAATCCGCGAGCCGACAAACGAACCCGGTGGCATAGTCGCCAGTGCCCTCGGCTTTCAGCCCAGCTGCCTCAATGAGTTGCCAGCCAGTGCCCGCAAAGTCTGCAACTCGCTTGTTCAAGGGTTCGCGGCCAGATTCCTGACCGAAATCAACCACTAGTTGAACCGAGTTGCCTCCGACAACCGATGAACTGCCAGCGATAGGCGAACCATCCGCAACTGGCGAACCACCAGTGTCGGATGCCGTCACGTCGCGCAAACCTATGGCGAGGGCCACTGCGACGAGCGGCAGCCCCAACCACAGGATCACGCGACGAACGGTCTTATTCATCGAAATCGGTTACCGGCGCTTAGGCAAAAGCTCTAGGTAGGTCTTGCCAATCATCGGAGCGTAGGCCTGAGCGGTCGCGAAGACATCGCCCGCTCCATTCGACCACGCCGACTTGATTCCGCCATCGGCTACCACCTGGGTCTTCAACCAGGCAGACACGCGAGTGATGTTGGCACCGACCGACTTGAGGCCCATGGCCGCGTAAGCGGTGCCGTTCGGGTCAGGTGAGAAGGAGCCGTCACCGTTGTCTGACTGCCAGTGGGTTCCCGAAACCTGAACGCTTCGAAGGTAGGCCGCGGCCTTCACGAT
>CAYTNT010000066.1:0-5789 GCA_964439235.1 uncultured Rhodoluna sp.
AGGTGTAGGTCGAGCTCGCCCAGAGTCGGCAGGTGTCGGTATGGGTCATCGACCCTCCAGGTGCTGTCGCCACCGGCCGCCGAATAGGTTGCTGCGACGCGGTAATCGGGCTTGTCGCCAGATGCGACGACGCCTTGCCAGATACCGTTTTCGAGGTGGGTAAGGGCGACCGATTCGCCGCCGACCAGCTCAACTGAAACCGACTTAGCCAGCGGGCGCAGTGCGCGAATCACCCATGAGCCCGCGGCGACCGGATGTGCTCCGAGCACCGAGTGCGGGTCGTGGTGGCTGCCGGTGCTTACGCGCCAGAGGGTATCCGAATCGATTACCGGCAGCTGCGGCGAGGCACTCGACATTTCTAGCCCTTCACAATCTTGGTGACGTGCAGAACGTGTGCCGACTCGACGAACGAATCTAGGCGAACGTAGTTGTCGCGACCCCAGACCCACTTTTGATCGGTCATCAGATCGTGCACCTCGTAGCTCGCATCAGCTGGCAGACCAAACTTTGTCGGGTCGATGTGCACCGTGGTTTCGCGCACTGAGTGCGGGTCAACATTCACCACGACGATGATGGTGTCGGCCTTACCGTTAGGGGAGTGTTCGGCGGCCAGGTGCTTGCTGAACGCCAGAATCGCCTGGTCGTCGGTGTGGTGAAACTCGATGTTGCGCAGCTGCATCAGAGCAGGATGCGCCTTGCGTATCGCGTTGAGTTTGGTGATGTGCGGGGCGATTGAGCGGCCCGACTTTTCGGCTGCGGCCCAGTCGCGCGGCTTGTACTCGTACTTCTCGCTGTCGATGTGTTCTTCGGCACCGGGGCGGGCGACGCATTCGATCAGTTCGTATCCCGCATACAGGCCCCAGCTCGGGCTTGCGGTTGCCGCAATCGTGGCGCGCAGCTTGTGACCGGCAGGCCCGCCATATTGCAAGAACTGGGTGAGGATGTCTGGGGTTGAAACCCAGAGGTTCGGCCTGAAGAAGTCGGCCGACTCGTAGGCGAGTTCGGTAAGGTATGCCTGCAACTCATCCTTGGTGTTTCGCCAGGTGTAGTAGGTGTAGCTCTGCTGAAAACCGACCTTGCCGAGGGCGTGCATCATCGCTGGGCGGGTGAAGGCTTCGGCCAAGAAGACCACGTCTGGGTACTCGGCGTTCACTTCACCAATCAGCCATTCCCAGAAGTTGACCGGCTTGGTGTGGGGGTTATCGACGCGGAACACCTTGATGCCAAAGCCGATCCAGTGCTTCACGATTCGCAAGACCTCGTTGTAGATGCCGTCGCGGTCGTTATCGAAGTTGACCGGATAGATGTCTTGGTACTTCTTCGGCGGGTTTTCGGCGTAGGCGATGCTGCCGTCGGCCCTGGTGGTGAACCACTCGGGGTGTTCGGCAACCCACGGGTGATCTGGGCTAGCTTGAAGCGCCAAATCGAGCGCAATTTCGATTCCCAAATCGTTCGCCTTCTTGACGAAGGCCTTGAAGTCCTTTTCGGTGCCCAAATCCGGGTGAATCGCGTCGTGCCCGCCGGCGCTCGAGCCGATGGCCCAAGGCGAACCGGGATCCTGCGGACCAGCAGTCAACGTGTTGTTCGGCCCCTTGCGGTGCGCGAAGCCAATCGGGTGAATCGGCGGCATGTAGAGCACGTCGAAACCCATTTCGGCAACCGCTGGCAAGCGCTTGGCTGCGGTCTTGAAATTGCCCGAAGTCCAGGTCTTGGTCTTGGCGTCGAACTTTGCCCCTTCGCTGCGCGGAAAGAACTCGTACCAAGCTCCGGCACCGGCGAGGGTGCGCTCGCAGTTGATCTCGAAGACCTCGCTGAGGGTTACCAGGCTGCGAATCGGCTGCTCCGCCACGGCCTTCAAAATCACGGGGTTGTTGGCCGCTTCGAAGCGCGATTGTGCCGATCTGGTGGTGTCGCCAAGCAGCTCAGCGAGCTCCACCAAGTGCTGGGCGTTTGCCTTGGTGCGACCTTTTTCGCTAGCTGCGGCAGTGAGCATACGGATGCCCTCGAGCATCATCAGTTCTTCGTCAACACCAACGGCCAGCTTGACCTCGGCGTTGTGGTGCCAGGTTTCGAACTCGTCTGCGAAGGCCCTGATTTGAAAGCGATAGCGGCCTTGGATGCTGGTCTGCGCGACTGCGTGCCAGCGGTCAGAACCAGGGGCGCCAGCATGCATGCGGTGAACACTCTGCTTGCCGGTCGGGTCGGTCAGCAGCAGCTCGACGCCCAGCGCGTCGTGACCCTCGCGAAACACCGCGGCCGAGAAGGGCATGACCTCACCGACGATCGCCTTGGCTGGCCAACGCCCGCCCTCGACAACCGGAGTAACGTTCAAAATCGGCAAACGACCGACTGGGGCCTCGTGTTTGTAGCTAATCTCGCGGGTCACAAGTCCAACTTATACGCCAGCACAGGGCTTAGGGCCGCTGACGGTCCATGATTAACTTCTTCGTTGTAAACGGTTGCGGCGCGCTAGGCGTCAACAACCCGCAGCAACCACATCGAAGTGCCGCTTACAGTGAGCAGCTCGTTGGGCATGAACACCTCGAGTTCGGCGTCCGGCAAGGTGGCAGCCGGCACCTCGTGCGCCGAGTTCCAGAGCAGCTCGTAGCGGTTTCCGTGCGGAACCTCGGGCAGGCGAATCTGGCTCGCCGCCTCGCGTCCGTGAATCAGCAGCAGCATGGAATTGTGGCTGCCATCCGCGTTGAGGTGTGAGCTGTAACGCAGCAGGGTTCGGCGCTCCTGGCTGTGCCAGTCCTGCTCGGTCATGATCTCGCCGTGGCGCGAATACCACTTGATCATGTCGGTCTCGGCGGTGGCTGCGTTGAAGTCACCGAAGTTCTTCGGCCGCAAAACCGGGTTCTCGCGGCGCAGCTTGATCAGGTAGGCAACAGTCGCTTCGAGGTCGCGCTCTTGGCGGGTCGGATCCCAGTGCACCCAACTCAGCACGTTGTCCTGACAGTATGCGTTGTTGTTGCCCTGCTGGGTCTTGCCACGTTCGTCGCCGGCCGTAATCATCGGGATGCCGCTTGACAGCAGCAGGGTTCCCATCAGGTTGCGCATCGATTTGCGGCGCTGCTGCTCCACGAACGCATCCGCCGGTTCGCCCTCGATGCCGTGGTTGAACGAATAGTTGTTGTTGGTGCCGTCGCGGTTGCTCTCACCGTTGGCTTGGTTGTGTTTGACGTTGTAGCTGACCAGGTCGTTCAGGGTGAAACCGTCGTGGGCGGTGATGAAGTTCACCGTGCCTAGCGTGCCCAAGGCTCCGTCAACCACGTCTCGCGAACCGGCTAGGCGAGTGGCCAGATCTGCAACGCCGTTCCAGTGCTTGCCGCCGTTACGCGCATTCGCGATGTCGGTCAGCCAGAAACTTCGCACGCTGTCGCGGTAGCGGTCGTTCCATTCGCTGAACCGGTCAGGAAAATTGCCTGTCTGCCAGCCACCAAGGCCGACATCCCAGGGCTCGACAATCAGCTTGGAATCCTTGAAGGTCGGGTCTTCGACAATCGCGCGCAGCAGCGGGTGGTTCGGGTCGAAGTGGTTCTCGCCGTTTCGGGCCAAGGTTGAGGCCAGATCGAACCTGAAACCGTCGATCTGCATTTCGTTTGTCCAGTAACGCAGGCTGTCCATCACGAGTTGCCACACGGCAGGATTAGCGAAGTTCAGCGAGTTTCCGCATCCCGTGGTGTCTTGGTACCAGCCACGTTCGTCGAGACGGTAGTAGTTTGCGTTGTCTAGTCCGCGATATGAGTAGGTGAGTCCGCCACCGCCACCCTCGGCAGTGTGGTTGTAAACCACGTCGAGAATCACCTCGATGCCGTTTCGGTGCAGCTCGCGAATCGCGGTTTTGAGCTCGTTGATTACAGCTTGGGGGCCGGCCGATCTTGCCGCCTCGGATGCATAGCGAGGATGCGGCGCAAAGAAGTTGATGGTGTTGTAACCCCAGTAGCTAATCAGGCCCATCTTCATCAGGTGCGGCTCTGAAATGAACATCTGAATCGGCAGAAGCTCGATTGCGGTTATTCCGAGGTTCTTCAGGTGCGAAATGGTCTCAGGATGCGCAAGCGCAGCATAGGTTCCGCGAATGTCGTCGGGGATTGCCTCGTTGCCGCGGGTCAGGCCGCGCGCGTGTGCCTCATAGATGATGCTCTCGTCGAGCGGAGTGTTTGGTTTGGTGACGCCCTGCCAGTCGAACTCGTCGTTTACGGCAACGCAGTGATACTCGCGGGCGGATTCGCGAACCACGCCGCGGGCGTAGGGGTCGATCAGATTGAGGCTCGGATTGAACTTGTTTTTGACGCCTTCGGGGCCATCGGCACGCAACGCGTAACTGATGCCTGGCTTGATCTCGGCGCTGGTGGCCGACCAGATTCCGTGCTCACCGCGCTGCAGAGCGATGCGGCTCAGTTCGATTCGCGGGTTGTCGGCATCCAGAATCAGCAGCTGAATCGATTCGGCGGTTTCTGAATAGACCCGAATCGTGCCTAGGTCACCCTGGAAAGTAATTCCAAGGCTGCTTTGCATGAGGGGGTCAAAGAACATAACCCGAAAAGCCTAAGGGTTCAGGGTTTCGGGGGCTCGCACCTAGCCGCAGGTGTCGCAGCCCAATCGCTAGGCTTGAAACATGGCCGTTTACCTCGATCACGCAGCTACCTCGCCAATGCGGCCGCAGGTTGCAGAGGTGGTCATGCAGCACCTGGGTGTGGTCGGAAACCCTTCATCGATTCACGCGTTCGGGCAGAGCGCTCGCCGGTTGGTTGAAGAGGCCCGCGAAGAGATTGCCGCGGCGGTTGGGTGCAATCGCAACGAGGTGGTTTTCACCTCTGGCGGAACCGAGAGTGACAACCTCGCCGTAAAGGGTCTGTTCTGGCATCAGGTGGCTGCCAATTCTGCTCGCCGAGTGATTGTGACCGCCGAGACCGAGCACCATGCAATCTTGGATGCGTGCCAGTGGCTTGAGCGTCACGACCAAGCCGAGTTGGTTTTTGTTCCGGTTGATTCTCGTGGCGTGCTCGATTTGGACTGGCTGGCTCAGTTCTTGGGCGAACGTGGGCAAGAGGTCGCCCTGATTTCGCTGATGTGGGCCAACAACGAGACCGGTTTGGTTTCTGACATCGCCTCAATTTGTGCCCTTGCCGCCCAATTTGAAATCCCTGTGCACTCGGATGCGGTAGCCGCATTCGGGCACATTCCGATCGACTTTGCCGCCAGTGGCCTGGCAGCGATGAGCATTACCGCCCACAAGATCGGTGGCCCAGTAGGTATCGGAGCGCTAATCGTGAGCCGCTCAACCAAGCTCACCGCGCTGCTGCACGGCGGCGGTCACGAGCGCGGACTGCGTTCGGGCTCGCTGAACGCGCCGCTTGCCAAAGGTTTCGCCGCGGCAGCAACCTTGGCCGTCGCCGAGCTTGAGTCCGAGGCCGAGCGACTCGCTGGCCTGCGAGACCGGTTGGTTGCCGCGGTCGCATCCATCGCCCCGGATGCGGTGCTCACCCGAGGTGATGCGCCGGCCCTGCCGAACAATGCACACTTCACATTTTCGGGATGCACCGGCGACAGCCTTCTGTTTCTGCTGGACATGGCTGGGGTTTCGGTCTCAACGGGTTCTGCATGCACCGCTGGAGTGCCGCGCGCTTCGCACGTCGTGATGGCAACTGGTCGTGCCGAGAACGAGGCAATCGGTTCTCTGCGCGTAACGATGGGGCACAGCACCACCGCCGAAGACATCGACGCGCTTATTGCTGCGCTTCCGACCGCCTACGAAGGGGCAAAGAAGGCTGGGCTCAGCGCCC
>CAYTNT010000067.1:0-5666 GCA_964439235.1 uncultured Rhodoluna sp.
GCTCTCGGCTACTCCACGACGATTCCGATCACCGTTGACGAGATGATCCCTTTCGGGCGAGCCATCGCCTCGAGCGTCTCGCGCGCGCTCACCGTGATTGACATGCCATTCGGCAGCTATGAGGAATCACCGGAACTGGCCCTGCAAAACGCCATCAAGCTGATCAAGAACTCAGGATGCGAGTCAGTCAAACTCGAGGGCGGCACCCGCAGTGTCGGCCAGATCAAGCGCATCGTCGAGGCGGGTATCCCAGTTATGGGACACATCGGGTTCACGCCGCAGAGCGTCAACGGACTCAGCGGATTCAAGGTTCAGGGTCGCGGCGAAGACGCCCAGCGTCTAATCGAGGATGCCCTTGCGGTCCAGGAAGCCGGCGCGTTTGCGGTGGTGCTCGAATTGGTGCCTGCCGAACTCGCAACCGAAATCTCGCAGTTACTGCGGATTCCGACAATCGGTATCGGAGCTGGCTCGGGAACCGATGGTCAGATCCTGGTCTGGACAGACTTCGCGGGATTGACCGGCCACAAGCCGAGAAAGTTCGTCAAGCGCTATCTCGAACTGCGCCAATTGTTGACCGAAGCGGCTAAAGATTATGCCGATGACGTGCGCGAAGTGCGGTTCCCGAACGCCGATCAGTCGTTCTAGTCACCTACCAGTTCTCGTCTTCCTCGGCCTGGCGTTGGCGTTCGCGCTCTGCGACGAGCTTTAGGGCATCCTGGGCTTGCTGCTCGGTCTCAAATGGACCGATTCGATCTTGTGAGAGCGATTGCGGCCCAACCTCGACCTTGTGAGTTCGAAGGTTGAACCAAAATTGCGGCTTCTGGTCGTGCTCCGAGTATGCCTTGCCCATGTCAATAGACTATTGGCATGCCACGTTCACCTGAGACCGGTCACCTCGTTCCCGGCAAGGTCTCTTCAACGCTGAGCGTTCCGAGCCACATTCGCAGACCCGAATACGTTGGCAAATCATCGCCGGCTAGATTCACCGGCTCTCACGTGCGCACCCCCGAAGAAATCACCAAGATTCGCGCAGCCGGCAAGATCGCGGCACAAGCCATCGAGCTGGTAGGTCAGGCCATAAAGCCTGGGGTAACCACCGATGCTCTTGACCGCCTAGCCCACGAATTCGTTGTTTCTCAAGGCGCGTACCCCTCGACACTGGGCTACCGCGGCTACCCAAAGTCGATCTGCTCATCGATCAACGAGGTTATTTGCCACGGAATACCAGACGACACGGTGCTGCAAGAAGGCGACATCATCAACATCGACATCACGGCGTTTTTTGACGGCTACCACGGCGACAGCAATCGCACATTCGCCGTCGGATCGATTAGTGAAGAGCTGCAGCTGCTCATCGAGCGAACCCACGAAGCCATGATTCGCGGCATCAACGCTGCCCTGCCTGGACGCGAGGTCAACATCATCGGCCGTGCTATCGAGAGCTATGCCAAACGTTTCGGCTACGGAGTGGTGCGAGATTTCACCGGGCATGGAATTGGTGAAGCTTTCCACTCGGGACTCATCATCCCCCACTACGACTCGGCTCCGCTGTACAGCGAAGTGATCGAGGTAGGCATGGTCTTCACCGTTGAGCCAATGCTCACCCTCGGCACGCACGAATGGGATCTGTGGCCCGATGACTGGACTGTAACCACGAAAGACAAGTCACTCACCGCTCAGTTCGAACACACCATCGCGGTCACCGAATCCGGGCCCGAAGTCTTGACCCTTCCATAACCAAACAGGAGCACAACCATGGCTAAGCGCGCAATCGGCATCGACATCGGCGGAACCGGCATCAAGGGCGCAATCGTAGACATCAAGTCGGGCGAATTGGTCGGTGAACGCATCCGCATCGCCACGCCAGAAGGTGGCAAGCCAGGCGACATCGCTGAAGCGGTCAAAGACATGGTCAAAACCCTGACCTCAGACAAGGGCCACATCCCTGTTGGCATCTGCTTTCCAGCGGTTGTGAAGGCCGGACGCACAATGTCGGCAGCTAACATCAGCAAAGAATGGATTGGTCTCGAGGCAGAAGAACTGTTCGAGAAGACTCTCGGTCGCGATATTCACTTCATGAACGATGCGGATGCCGCCGGCGTAGCCGAAATGAAATTCGGTGCCGGACGCAAGGAAAAGGGCCTCGTGTTCATGTCGACTCTTGGCACTGGAATTGGCACAGCTCTGTTCATCAAGGGCACCCTGCTGCCGAACGCGGAGCTCGGGCATCTCGAGATCGAGGGTGTCGACTACGAGACCAAGGCCGCCTATTCGGCCATGGAGCGCGAGGGGCTGAGCTTTGCCGAGTGGGCCAAGCGACTCCAGACCTACTACTCGACGATTGAGCGACTTTTCTCGCCTGACCTGATCATCGTCGGTGGCGGTATTTCGAAGTCGCACCAGGAGTTTTTGCCGCTGCTCAAACTGAACGCGCCGATTGTTCCGGCACAGAAGCGAAATAACGCGGGTATTCTCGGCGCGGCCTCGCTCGCTTATAAGAATCGCGAAGAATAAAAGTTTGAAGGGCCGGCCGATACGCCGGGTTCTGTTCCATTTCTGGCGGCAGCCATCTATCTAGGCGCTTCGTTGCCGAAACGCTCAAGCGACCTACCCGAAAACGCGACGAGCAGCCGCATCGTTTTCTGTCTGGTCTTGCTCCATGCGAGGTTTACCTAGCCAGAATGCTCACGCATCCTGCTGGTGGGCTCTTACCCCACCGTTTCACCCTTACCGAATTGCTTCGGCGGTTTGCTCTCTGTTGCACTTTCTCGCGGGTTACCCCGGGTGGCTGTTAGCCACCGCATTGCTCTATGGAGCCCGGACGTTCCTCGACCTAAGTCGCGGCTGCCTGGCCGACCCTTCAGGCCTCAAGAGTATTCGAAATTGCGCGACTAGACCAGATGAGCGGTCGAGTTGAGGTGCAGAAGCTCGGCGGCCTCATCGCCCCAGAACCGCACCACCGAGATCGAGCACGGTGAGATTTGCGGACGCCAGTAGGCAGCCACATCTGCATCCATCGCCCGACGCACAATGCCTCGTGTCGGCATGACATGTGAGACAAGAACGACGCAGCGTCCCTCGAATTGCTCGAGCACACGATTCAAACCGCGTTGGATGCGCTCATCGAACACCTCGAGCGATTCGCCCTTCGGCGGCGCGTAGCTCCAGGAACCCTGCCACAGCGCGAACTGCTCAACCCAGCGCGACTGAACCTCTTCGATGGTCAGGCCGTCCCAATCGCCAAACGAAATCTCTTCAAACTCCTCAAATACTTCAACCTCGAGGTTGCTTCGATTTGCGATGGCTTCAGCGGTTTCACGTGTGCGAGCCATCGGTGACGATACGACAACCTCCGGGCGCGGCAGGTGCTGCCAGTGCTGCGAGTCGCCAAACTTGGCGAGTTCCTCGGCAGCCTTTAGGGCATCCTGCAGGCCAGCCTCACTCAAACTGGGATTGCTGCCGCCAGAGCCCGAGATGCGCTTCGATTCGGTGTGCGCGGTGCGACCGTGGCGCACCAAGATGATTGTGGTGGCCGGTTTCGTGACGTTCTGCGGTGCTCGAACGCTACTGGGCTTGGATGCGTTGAACTCAACAGTGTGAGCCACTGGTGCGGCGGTTGGCGCATCTGCTGATTGCCCGGACACTGCTATTTCAGCGGTCAACCTATCCTGTCGATTGTCCATTGCCCAGTTGGCCAACTCGTCAGCCGCATCGTTTTCTTCGCGCGGAACCCATTGATAAGTCACGTTCAATACCGAGGCGAACCGGTTGGCCTCGATTGCCAGTTCGCGCATGTCTGGGTGCTTGATCTTCCAGCGGCCGGCCATTTGCTCGATAACTAGCTTGGAATCCATGCGAACCAAAACCGCGGCCTGAGGATACGTTGCCGCGACCCACTCGAGTCCGGCAACTAGGGCTCGGTATTCGGCCACATTGTTGGTGGCCTCACCGATGAACTGGCAGATTTCGGCTAGCAGCTCACCCGAGTCGAAGTTCGAAATCCGCGTTCCGGAACCAGCTGGCCCTGGATTTCCGCGGGATCCGCCATCGGCCTCGATCAGGATGCGCACGGCTATCGAACCAGCAGAGCGTCGCAGTCGGGACAGTTGGCAAGTTCGTCGTTGGCAAGGCTGCTGATCTTGTCGAACGCGATTGCATCCAGCGTGAACTGGCAGGCAGAACAGGTTCGACTCTCGAGTCTTCCGGCCGCAATGCCCTTGGCCGCGCGACGCTGGTAAGCCGCGAAGATCTCGTCACCAACCTGCTGCTGCAGCTGTGCGCGTCGCGAGTCGTGCAGTCGCAGACCCGACTTGAGCTTGATAAGCGCTTGCTCGTCGGCCTCTGCGAGTTGCTGAACCGAGGTGTCGAGGTCGCGCTTGCTCTGTAGCACCTGCTCGTAGGAATCCTTGGCCAACTCGAGTTGCTCCATGATCACAAGCGAAGCTTCTTCGAGTTCGCCCTTTCGCCGGGCCAGGGTGGATAGCTCATGCTCGAGACCCACGGCATCCTTGCTGGACGAGCTCGCCGCTAACGCCGCTTTGTCTTTCACGATTCGCTGCTCGACCAGCTCTAGGTCTTGGTTAGCTCGTCGCAACTCTAGTTCGAGTCGATCAACCTCGTTGCGCGCATCAACCAGAGCGGATGCGAGCGCGCGCTGCTGCTGCACCTGCTCGGCGTGACGGTCGGGGTTCTGCAGCGCCGAAATCTCGCGCCTGGTGCGTGAGATTTCGAGGTCGAGGGCGGCAAGCGCGAGGAGCGCATCCTGCTGGGTCTGATTGGCCTTCACGTTCTTCTTTCTGATGCTTGAGTCACTGCGTGACGACAAAGTCCCACGGGTCGGTGCGAATCTGTGAAACCACAATCTGAAGTTCACCAAACTCGCTCGAGAGCTGTTCGGCTGCCCGCTCGAGCCACAGCCATTCTGCCGCCCAGTGCGAGACATCGATCAGGCAAGGTGCTGATGCGTCAACCTGCCGCAGCTCTAGGGCATCCTGCACCGGGTGGTGACGCAAATCGCTAGTTACGTAAACGTCTGCGCCGGCCGCCTGAGCCGCCGCGATAAAGGAATCTCCTGCCCCGCCACAAAGCGCGACAGTTTGTACCGGCAGATCATGCGGGCCTGCGACTCGAACACCCGACGCCGTTGCCGGCAGAATACCCGCCAGGCGACGGGCGAAGTCAAGAAGGGTCATTGACGCCTCAAGCTTGCCAATTCGGCCGTGCCCAACCGAAGCGTCAAATGGTGAAGTCACAAGCGGTTTTGCGTTGGCCACACCGATCTTTTCGGCTAGCACCGCAGACACCCCGTCGGCCACGATGTCGGCGTTCGTGTGCGCGGCATACACGGCAACCCCGCGGCGAATAGCCTCGCTCAGCAGCGCTCCCTTGAAGCCTTCTTCGGCAAGACTTGAAACGCCGCGAAGCAGATACGGGTGGTGAGCCAAAATCAAATCGAAACCACCCTCGACCGCTTCTGATAGTACTTCTCGGGTGACATCAACGGTCAGCAGGATGCGTGACACGGGCTGCTGTCGACTGCCGGTGACAAGTCCTGGGCGGTCCCACTCCTCAGCGCCAGCAAGCGGCCAAAGTGATTCGGCAAAGTCGAGCACCTGCCCAAGTTTTACTGCCATCGTTATGCCTCACGGTCTGGGGTATTGAGTTTT
>CAYTNT010000068.1:0-5588 GCA_964439235.1 uncultured Rhodoluna sp.
TTCAGATACTTGTTCAATCCTACGGCAACGACCCCCGCAGGTCTCTTGCGGGGGTCGCTCTCGCCGAGGCTTTCGCCTACAGCGCAAACGCTCGTTTTAGCGCGCTAATTCAGCGAAATGACGCCGTAGTTCCAGCCTTTGCGGCGATACACCACAGCGGCTTTATCGGTGGATTCGTCAATGAACATAAAGAAGTCATGCCCGACCAATTCCATCTGGTCAATCGCCTCACTCACGGACATCGGGGTGGCCGAAAATGTCTTTCGGCGAATCACAATCGGGTTGCCCGGCTGGTCGCTCTGGTCATCGCTCGATTCCGGCTCAGACTTGGCGTTTCCTAGAAGCAAATCGGCGGGAACTCCGCGCACGTCTAGACCGGCGAAGTCAGATGCGGTGAGCTCGGCGGTGCCCGGCGAACCGTGCCGGCCGTGGTGAACCTTGCGCTTGTCGGCGGCCCGGCGCAGACGCTCGGTCAATTTGTCGAAGGCGACATCGAATGCAGCAAACTTGTCGCCGGCGTGGGCCTCGGCTCGAACCACGTGCCCCGGCTCAATTACCGTGAGTTCGACCTGGTCTTCTGGCCCGCTCTTTCGAGCATGATCGTGGCGAGTGATCTTGATTTCGAAGGCTTGTGGCTTGTGCGTAAGCTGCTCGACTTTGTGAACTCGGTCTGCAACGTATTCGCGGAATCTATCCGAAACCGTGAGGTTTCGGGCTTGGATCTTGGTTTCCATAGTTACCTCCGTTTTGGGACTAGCCCAGGTTTCGGGCGACTTTGCCCTGCACCCCTTCGGTGTAACTACCAGTTCCACCGAACTGAGTGTGAAGCAAAGTTATACCCATTTCGATTTCGATACATCGGTTTTCAGCAAAGTTTCAGCGAAAGCCAAGAATTGCAGGTCGTCAACTCGGGATGCGCCCAGCGCCCGCGCGGCTTCTGCAACCGTCGCCCCGGTTGTAACCACGTCATCCACCAGCAGAACCCGCCCCTCAAGCTGCTCGCCGGACCGAGTCACACGCATCGAGCCATGCAGGTTTTGCTGCCGCTGCTCGACCCCGAGCCCGCGTTGATCGGCCACCGATGTTCGAAACTCCAAGGCTGCGCAGACCCGAATGGTGCGATTGGGGTTGCCGGTGCGAAGCAAGTAGGCCAGTTGCTTGGCCCAAACCTGTGCCGGACTGAACCCACGCCGTCTCGTGGCGGCATCGCTCGACGGAATCGGCACGAGGGTCAGTTCTTGCGTGGCTTCCAGAGCCGCGTCGAGAACATTCCTCGCCTGATGTAAAAGTGGTCTGACCAGCGCGGTTTGCCCGTGGTCTTTGATCGCAGAGAGGATCTGGGTGGTTGCTGGGTTAAAGTCGGCTAGGGCAAAGCCGGAAACTGCACGTGCCACGGGGTGCGGTCGCAACACTGAGCCGGCGCATCCCGCACAAATTGGTTTGGGTGGCTCACGGCACAGCACGCAACTGCTCGGCAACCAGAAGTCGATGAAGGTCACCCTGCAATCAGAGCAGGGCTTCCCACGACCGTGAGCAACTGGCGAAAATCTGTGAATAACTCGCTAGAAGCCGGCTAGGTGCGCCACTTGAACGGCATCCTCGACCAGGGTCCAACCGGTCGAACGGTGACGATAAAGTTCGCCAAAGCTGTTGAGTCCGTAGAGGTCGCCGACCGAACCGCCGAGGATGTCGACTAGATCAATCGTGTTGGCAATCAGAACCGTGTCGGCACCGACAGTGCTCTTGTAAACCCCACCCGAAGTGCTCTCGGGATCGAGCGCCAAAATCAAAACCTGTGTTTCGCCAGACCAAGAGATCGACTCGGGGTTCTCGATTGAACCACCGATTCGAATCGGCTTGCCCAACCGAACCGGCGCTCCCGTCTCGTCGCGAATAATGCTCGAAACCAAGACCTGGTTGCCGCTCGGGGTCGCCACCAGCGCAGCCAGTCGTGAACCCTCAACGCTGATTGAGATCTCGACGCGGTTAGCCAAGCTCAGCCAGCCGGCGGGAAGCTCGAGAACCTCACCGGTCGGGCTCAGCACTCGAATGTATGAGCCGGCAGCAACACCGGTCGACCACAAGTAGTTTTGCCTGTCGAACACGGGTCGAATCAACTTGGTGCGAGCGTCAAAGAGTACCGGCTCTTTGCCCAACTCTGCGAGGGTTGTGGCATAGACGCCGTTGGCCGACTTCATCGCGAAGCGGGTTTCATCAGCCGACAGGGCGAAGTCGGATGCCACATAGTTGGCCATGAGGTTAGACACTCGCGCAAAACTCGGCGGATTCGCACCCGATAAATGGGTGAAACCGCTCGGGCTAAGAATGACAGGCGAGCTGCCCGAGCTCGGATTGCTATCGAGCGTGAGGTCGGCGATTACCTGCGGTGAACGCTCGACCAGAATCTGCACCGATGTGACGTTCGGGAGCTGGCGAAGCGTCGCCGAAATCTGAGCTTTGAGGTAGGTCTTTGCGGTTGCCGAAAGGCTCAGGGTTTTGGCATTCAGGTCAACCGAGGCAACCCCGTTGGCAACGCTGACCGCCGCCAGCGACAACTTGGTGCCAGCTGGAATCGCAGTTACCACGGCCTCTTGCAACCACTCACTCGGGCCGGCCAGCAGCTCGGTCACCATGCGTGTCGAGGTGGATGCGCGCGACGGGAACCAGCGAAGATCTGGCACCAGGTGCTTGAACTGCTGATCGAAGAAGTAAAGCGAGTAGGACTGGAAAATCACGTCGAAAACCGGGCGAATCAGAACGGTCAGGTTTGGCGCGTCATCGATTCGCCACTCACCCGCCTCTTCTACGAGCGAGATGTAGAGGTTGCGCTCCTCGTCAGGTGAAGCGATGGTGTAGACGCCGTTCGCATCCACCTTTGATTGAAGTTTCACGGTAACTTGCGACTGGTTTTCAGCAAGGAAGCTGATGCCTGGTTTGCCTTGTTGCACGAGGGTTTCCTGGTTTGGCTTCCAGCGCTTCGCGAAGTCTCGAGTCAGGTACTCGCGGGCTACCGCGTAGTCGTCTTGCGGGCCGGTGCCGGCATTCAAGAAGCCACGAATAATCTCTTCCTGGGATGCGCCCCGGCTAGGTGGGTTTGGCGAATAGTAGAGATCCTCGTTCGAGAGGCCTCCGCCGATGTACTGCCCCTGGCGAACTTCACTCGAGGTTGGAATCTGTGCGCAGGCGGTTGTCGCGAGCACCGCGAACAAACCGAGGAATGCGGCTAGCCGGCGTAAAAAGTGCGTCAAATTGAGCTTCATTTGGGGCTTGAGATTAGGCATTAGCGGAAGCCTCCCCCTTCTTCGAGGATGCCTTCTTCAGCGAAGCGGGTCTGGTCGTCGGTGGTAACGGCAACGGCGACTCGGTGAACACCTGGCCGGCCTTGCGCGGCAGAGTCAACCTGAAGGATGCACCCTCGTTAGGTTTGGCCCAGACCTGAAGCCAACCGTTGTGCAGGTTGGTGTCCTCGAGTGAAATCGCGAGGCCAAGACCGGTTCCACCCGTGGTTCGCTTTCGAGCTGGGTCGGCTCGCCAGAATCGGTCAAACACACGGTCGAGCTGCGCTCTGGACATGCCCACCCCGTAGTCGGTGACGCTAACCGCCACGGCCTTGTCATCGCCGCCGACGCAAACCAAAATCGGCTTACCCTCGCCGTGTTCGACGGCATTGGCCAGCAGGTTGCGAAGCAAGCGCTCGATCCTGCGGCTATCCATGTCGGCCTCGACCGGCCCGTTCGGCAGCTCGATCTCGATTTTCGAACCCTTGCTCACGGCCAATGGCTCGATGGATGCGATTGCCATACCCACGACACCATTCAGATCGTGCTGCTCGAGGTCGGCGATTACGGCACCGGCGTCGTAGCGCGAAATCTCGAGCAGATCGTTCAACAGCGCCTGAAAGCGATCGATCTGATCTTGCATGAGTTCGGCAGAGCGTTTTGCCGGACCATCGAGGCTCTCCCTTTGGCTGAAGATGACATCGCCCGCGAGCTTGATGGTGGTCAGCGGTGTTCTAAGTTCGTGGGATACGTCTGACACGAAACGCTGCTGCATGGTCGAAACCTTGCTCAGCTTGTCGATCTGGGTTCGCAGGGCCTCGGTCATGCGGTTGAACGAACGAGCAAGTTGCGCAATCACATCCTCGCCCTCTTCGGTGAGTTTGCGGTTCAGGTCACCGGCTGCGATTTCCTCGGCCACCTGCGCAACCTGCTGAACCGGACGCACGATGCGACGAGTCACAAACCAGCTGATCGAGGCGATGATGAGCATCGTGATCAGGCCGCCCACCACGAGCGTGGCCTGAACGAAATCGAGCGTCTGCTGCTCACCGATCAAATCGAAGACCAGATAGATCTCGTAATCGCCCGCGACCGGAATTGTGATCGGAGCACCCACCACAAGGCCTGGGTGCACTGCGCCATTCGAGGCGGGCAAGGCCACCGACTGATAGGTCAGCTGCCCGTTGGAGTTTCGCACCTGTTCGCGAAGTTTTTCATCGAACAGCGAAGTCGATAGGTCGGCCGAAATTGGACTCTGCAAAATCAGTGCGCTCGACTGCCCCGGGCTGCGCAACAGGGCAACCTTGCGGCTCTCTGCGGTGCCGGTGGTTTCGAGGTTCGGAACGACCGAGTTGACCAGGGTCTGCAACGCAATTTCATCGCTCGCGGTCGCAGCAGAAAATGTGTTTTGCACCTCGATGAAAGCGCGCTCGGATTCGCCGAGAACTTGGTTTAGTCGGGTGTTGAACAGACCCGTTCCGATTGAATAGCTGAGAAACCCACCGAGCAACACCAGAGCGACAGCGCTGAAGCCAACTGTGGCAGCAACCGTGCGCACCTGAAGTGATCTGCGCAGCAGACTCACTAGAGACTGGATGAGTTTTTTGGGATTCACAAAAAGTTACTGGAGGGTGCCGGCTTTGTAGCCGATTCCTCGAACCGTGGTCACGATCTGAGGGTTGTCAGGGTCGTCCTCGATCTTCGAGCGAAGGCGCTGAACGTGAACGTTGACCAGTCGAGTGTCGGCCTTGTAGTGGTAACCCCAGACCGTCTCGAGAAGCATTTCACGCGTGAAGACCTGCTTCGGCTTTAGGGCCAGGGTCAACAGCAGGTTGAACTCGAGCGGGGTCAGCGAAATCTTCTCTGAACCGCGACGAACCTCGTGTCCGGTGACATCGAGCTCGAGCGGGCCGATGCGAACCAGGTCGGTTGCCTCTGCCGCCAGCGGGCGCAGTCGAGCGTTGATGCGAGCGATGAGCACAACGGGGTCAAAAGGCTTGACGACGTAGTCGTCTGCGCCGGCCTCGAGTCCGCGCACAACGTCATCCGCGTCGCTCTTGGCGGTGAGCATGATGATCGGAGTGCCGGCCACGTGGCGGATTTCCTTGCAGACCTCGATGCCGTCCTTGCCGGGCAGCATGACATCTAGCAAAACCAAATCTGGCTTGGATGCGTTGAACGCGGCCAGGGCGCCCGCGCCGTCGTCGCAGAAGTGCACCTCGAAACCGCCGGATTGGAGCACGATGCCGACCATTTCGCGAAGGGCGTTATCGTCGTCAACGACCAGAATCTTGTGTGCCATAACCACCT
>CAYTNT010000069.1:0-5559 GCA_964439235.1 uncultured Rhodoluna sp.
CCGCCGGTTAGAGCAGCTCGAGTGCCTTCTGGTAGTCGGCTAGGTTGCGAGCCTGACCGGGTGCGGTCACGAACTTGGCAACAATCTCGCCTTCCTTGTTGATTACGAAGGTCGCGCGGTTTGCGAAGCCGTTTTCCTCTAGGAATACGCCATAGGCCTGAGCAACCCCACCGTGTGGCCAAAAGTCTGAGAGCACGTTGAAGGTGTAGCCCTCGGATTCGGCGAATTTCTTCTGAACGAACTTGGAGTCGACCGAGATCGCCATGAGCTCGACCTTGTCCGAATCAAAGGCGGCGATGTTGTCGCGAAGCTCGCAGAGCTCGCCGGTGCAGATTCCGGTAAATGACATTGGATAGAACACCAGAACCACGGCCTTCTTGCCGCGATATTCGCTTAGGCGAATAGGTTCACCATTCTGGTTCGGTAGCTCGAAATCTGGTGCTTGGTCGCCGATGATTAGGCTCACTGGTTCCTCCTGGTGAAAGTTGCTTGCGTGGCAGTCCAAACTTACCGAAAACGCAAATGATTCCGCGGCGGTTGACCTAAACTCTTATCGTTGGTCTTCACCCACAGGCCTTGATTTCAACGCTCCCCCACGAAAGGGAAATCGGTGTCAATTAACAACAACGACGCTTACGCCGTAAACACTCCAGACCAGGATCCAGAAGAGACCTCGGAGTGGCTTGAATCTCTTGACGCCGTCGCCCGAGTTCACGGCCGCGGTCGCGCACGTGAAATCATGCTGAACCTGCTGCGTCGTTCGCACGAGCTTCAGTTGAACGTGCCAATCGTGCCAACCACCGACTACATCAACACAATCGCACCCGAGAACGAGCCTGAGTTCCCTGGCGATGAGGCAATCGAGCGCAAATACCGCGCTTGGATGCGTTGGAACGCAGCGATGCTGGTTCACCGCGCACAGCGTCCCGGCATCGCCGTTGGTGGCCACATTTCGACTTTCGCATCCTCTGCTTCGCTTTACGAAGTCGGTTTCAACCACTTCTTCAAGGGCCAAGACCACCCATCGGGCGGCGACCAAATTTTCATTCAGGGTCACGCATCCCCAGGCCCGTACGCCCGCGCTTTCCTCGAAGGACGCTTGACCGAGAAGCAGCTAGATGGCTTCCGTCAAGAGAAGTCGCACGCCGGTGGCGGCCTCAGCTCATACCCGCACCCGCGTCTGATGCCGGACTTCTGGCAGTTCCCAACCGTGTCAATGGGTCTTGGCCCGATTAACGCGATTTACCAGGCTCAGGTCAACCGCTACGTTGCCGGTCGTGGTTTCCGCGACACCGCCGAGCAGCACGTCTGGGCATTCCTCGGTGACGGCGAGCTCGACGAGGTCGAGTCACGCGGTGCCCTGCAGCTTGCCGCCAACGACAAGCTCGACAACCTGACCTTCGTGGTCAACTGCAACCTTCAGCGCCTCGACGGCCCAGTTCGCGGCAACGGCAAGATCATTCAAGAGCTCGAGAGCTTCTTCCGCGGAGCCGGCTGGAACGTCATCAAGGTGGTCTGGGGCCGCGAGTGGGATGACCTGCTGGCCCGCGACAACGACGGCGCGCTCGTTGATCTGATGAACAAGACTCCAGACGGCGACTACCAGACATACAAGACCGAGAACGGCGCATTCGTTCGCGAGAACTTCTTTGGTCGCGACCCACGCACTCTAGAGCTGGTCAAGGACATGACCGACGACCAGATCTGGGGTCTCAAGCGCGGTGGCCACGACTACAACAAGATCTACGCCGCATACAAGGCAGCGGTCGAGCACAAGGGTCAGCCAACCGTCATCCTGGCTAAGACCATCAAGGGCTTCACGCTCGGCAAGTCATTCGAGGGTCGCAACGCAACCCACCAGATGAAGAAGATGACCCTCGACGACCTCAAGGGCTTCCGTGACGAGCTGCGCATCCCGATCACCGATGCTCAGCTAGAAGAAAACCCATACCAGCCTCCTTACTACCACCCGGGTCAGGATGCGCCTGAGATTCAGTACATGCACGAGCGTCGCCGCGTTCTCGGCGGCTACCTTCCAGAGCGTCGCAGCAAGTACGTGCAGTTCGACATTCCGGGTGAGGATGCCTACAAGATCGCCAAGGGTGGCTCGGGCAACCAGCCGGTAGCCACCACGATGGCCTTCGTTCGACTGCTCAAGGATCTGCTGCGCTCCCCTGGCCTGGGCGAGCGAATCGTGCCGATCATTCCAGACGAAGCCCGCACCTTCGGTATGGATGCGTTCTTCCCGACCGCAAAGATCTACAACCCGAACGGTCAGCACTACATATCGGTTGACCGCGACCTGCTGCTCTCATACAAGGAGAGCGAGGCTGGCCAGATCCTGCACACCGGAATCAACGAGGCCGGATCGATGGCGGCATTCACCGCGGCGGGCACCTCTTACGCGACCCAGGGTCAGGCTTTGGTTCCCTTCTACGTGTTCTATTCGATGTTCGGCTTCCAGCGCACCGCTGACGCGGTCTGGGCGGCCACCGACCAGATGGCGCGCGGCTTCATGATCGGAGCCACGGCTGGCCGTACCACCCTGACCGGTGAAGGTCTGCAGCACGCCGACGGCCACAGCCCGCTGATCGCATCCACCAACACCGCGGTGCTCACTTACGACCCGGCATACGGATACGAAATCGGCCACATCATCCGCGCCGGTATCGACCGCATGTACGGTGGCAACCACCCAGATCCGAACGTGCTGTACTACATCACCGTTTACAACGAGCCATACCTGCAGCCTGCAGAGCCAGCCGATGTTGACGTCGAGGGCATCCTTCGCGGAATTCACCGGGTCAGCCAGAACGCATACTCGGGCAAAAAGGCTCAGATCCTTGCCTCGGGTGTGGCTGTCCCATGGGCTTACGAGGCACAGAAGCTGCTGCAGGAAGACTGGGGCGTATCCGCCGACATTTGGTCGGTAACCTCATGGACCGAGCTGCGCCGCGACGGTCTCGCCAAGGACGAGCAGAAGTTCCTGAACCCGAACAACGCTGTCGAGCCGGCCTACATCACCAAGAAACTATCTGGCTCAGAGGGTCCGGTTCTCGGAGTCTCGGATTACATGCATGCGGTTCAAGACATGATTCGCCCATGGGTGCCTGGTGACTACGCGACTCTCGGTGCTGACGGCTTCGGTTTCTCGGACACCCGCGCAGCGGCACGACGCTTCTTCAAGATCGACGGACCATCGATTGCGGTTCGCGTTCTCGAGCAGCTTGTCGAGCGCGGCGAGATGGATCCATCGGTTCCGCAGCAGGCTATCGACCGCTACCGCCTTCACGACGTAACCGCTGGAACCAGTGGTGCAGCTGGTGGCGAAGCCTAATCCGCAACGCCTCGACTGGATTAAATCAATCTCAGGCGAGCTGGCCACCAAGACGCTGTTGCGTCTAGAAGCCGAACTGCCGTGGTATCGAAATATGCCTGCGGCACGTCGAGCATCGGTTGGCTTAGTCGCGCAGGCCGGCATCACCTCGTTCGTCAACTGGTACGAAAACCCGCAATCGCAGCCCTGGGTGGCCGCAGACGTGTTCAGTGCCGCTCCGCGCGAACTACTTCGTTCGATCTCGCTCCAAGAGACCCTGCAACTGATTCAGGTCGTTGTGGCCATCGTCGAAGAGCGCGTGGTTGGCGAACACCCAGACATGCGCGAGTCGGTGCTGCTGTACTCGCGCGAAATCGCGTTCTCGGCAGCATCCGTCTATGCCAAAGCTGCCGAGGCAAGAGGTCTTTGGGATGCGCGACTCGAAGTGCTCGTGGTCGACTCGATTCTGAGCGGCGAACACCAAGAAGAACTCGCCTCACGCATCGCAGCCCTGGGCTGGCGTGGACAAGGCTCTGTTGCGGTCATCGTTGGAAACGCCGATGATTCATTCGACGCGGATGCGCTGCGCAGAACCGCTCGCAAAGCCAGAGCAGATGTTCTTATCGGCTTGCACGGAAACCGTCTAATCGTCGTTATCGGTCGCGTCGATGCTGCCACGGATGCGTCCAAGCAACCCAGCCTTCGCGAACTGGCAGAGATCATTGAACCGCACTTCGGCGCGGGCGCCATGGTAATCGGCCCCGAGGTTGGCGACGTCACTCAGGCAAATCTCTCGGCCAAGGCTGCGGTCGCCGGCTTCACTGTGGTCAAGTCGTGGCCCAAGAACACCAGGCCCGTGGCCGCCGACGACCTCTTGGCCGAGCGCGCACTCGCGGGTGACATGCTCGCGAAGGCTACCCTCGTGCAGCGCATCTACCGGCCGCTGCAAGAGGCATCCCCCGAACTGTTAGAGACGCTGATGACCTACCTCGATACCGGTCGGTCGCTCGAATCGACCGCGCGCGAGTTGTTCGTGCACGCAAACACGGTTCGCTATCGACTCAAGCGCATCTCTGAGCTAATTGGGTGGGATGCGACCGGGTCGCGTGAGGCGTTCATCCTTCAGGTGGCAATGGTTCTAGGCTCTATGACGGAAACCGAAGAGAAGAGGTAATCAAGTGATCGCAATTCTTTGCCCGGGACAGGGCTCGCAGGCGCCTGGAATGCTGAACCCTTGGCTTGAGCTACCGGCGTTTCGAGACTCGATTGAGGCGCAAGCAGCAATCTCGGGCGTCGATCTGATTACCCACGGCACCACGAGCGACGCCGACACGATTCGCAACACCGCAATCGCTCAGCCGCTGATTGTCGCATCCAGCGTGGCCAGCTTCGCGGCTTTGCTCGCCGCAGCAGGAGCCGATTCGGCCGAGCAGCTAAACAACGCGGGATTTGCCGGCCACTCGGTAGGCGAAGTGGCCGCTGCCGTTCTGAGCGGCGTGATGACTGACGAGCAGGGCATCAGCTTCGTGACCAAGCGCGGTTCGGCAATGGCCGAGGCTGCAGCACTGGAATCGACCTCGATGGCCGCGGTAATCGGCGGCGAGCAGGATGCCGTTGAGGCCAAACTGGCCGAGTACGACCTCTCGCCAGCCAACTACAACGGCGGTGGGCAGATTGTTGCCGCCGGTCGCCTTGCCGACATCGAGCGATTGGTGGCGGATGCCCCTGCGGGCATGCGAGTCGTGCCAATCCAGGTTGCCGGGGCTTTCCACACCAGGTTCATGCAGCCAGCGGTCGCCCAGCTCGCGGAGTTTGCCCAGACCTTCACTGTCGCTGACCCGCACAGCCCGCTCTGGACCAACGCCGGCGGACGCCTGGTCGGCAGCGGAAGCGAATACCTCTCGCTGCTGGTGCAGCAGGTATCGAGCCCCGTCCGCTGGGATCTCTGCATGTCTGCGATGCTCGAAGCTGGCGTGACCGCGGTTATCGAGCTTGCCCCGGCTGGCACACTGACCGGTCTGGCCAAGCGTTCGATGCCAGGAGTAGAACTTCTCGCTGTGAAAACTCCCGAAAATCTCGAAGCGGCTTTGTCGCTAATCAACAACCACGCATAACCAAGCGCGGGTAAATTTGTCTCATACCTAAAACAACGCACGTAGTTTTGATCGCGATTAGGAATTCATGAACCAACCAGTAATGCGCCAGTACGAACCTGTCAGGTACTCGCGAATCCTGTCTCTCGG
>CAYTNT010000070.1:0-5555 GCA_964439235.1 uncultured Rhodoluna sp.
GGTTTGTAACAGATTTGTAAACGCTTGTAAAAAGCCATAGCAAAGTGAATTTAACCTAGCCAAAGCCGATTGACATGTTTTAGGCTTTACTTACCCAAGGCCTTGTCGTATCTGCTCCAAGAGACCCAAATCTCTCGGAAGAGGGGCGGCATGTCTTATCAACAAGGAGAAACAGATGAAACTAACTCGCACATCGCGGGCTTCGATTGCTGTTGCTGCTGTTGCTGGTCTCGCGTCGGTTGGCCTTGTTGCCCCGTCAGAAGCAGCAACCCGTAGCACCGTTGTAATCGTTACAAGCAACGCAGTGACCTCGCTAAACCCAGGCACTCCAGACACCAACCTCACCATCAACAACGATGTTGCGTACCTGACCGGCATGGGCTTTGCGTACTACGACGACAAGAAGAACCTGAAGCGCAACACCACTCTTGGCTCATTCAAGATCGTCAAGAGCGCTCCTAACGACTTCCGCGTTCAGTACACCATCAACAAGGGTCGTCTATGGTCAGACGGCACCCAGATCACTGGTGAAGACATGCTTCTGAGCCACGTCCTCTCGTCGAGCGCTTACTCGAAGAGGGCAGGCCTTGGTGACCCAGCCGCTACCGACAAGAAGCCTGCGTTCGACTCGCTCGGCTACGGTGGCGTCTACGACAGCAACGTCGTGGGTCTCCCAATCCTTTCGGCCGACAGAATGTCGGTAACTATCCGTTACAAGTCGTTCCAGCCTGACTGGGAGATCCTGGGCCCTGGTGTTTCGCCAGTCCACACCCTCGTTCACCTGGCAGCGAACCGCACCAAGCTGGGCACCGCAGCAGAGAACACCGCTGCAAAGGCTCGTTTCCTAGCCGCTTTCCGCAGCTACGACACCAACCTGCTCAGCTCAATCGGTAAGGTTTGGTCGACCGCTTACAACATCAAGACTGTAAACGCTCAGACCAACCCTCTGCTTCTCGTTGGTAACGGTGCATACCGAATCACCAGCGCAGTTGCAGACCAGAGCGTAACCCTGGGTCTCAACCCTCGTTACAACAGCGGCCCTAAGACCAGCGGAATCAAGACCATCGTCTTCCGTATGATCTCGGACGGCACCGCAGCCGCTCAGGCACTTGCTAACAAGGAAATCGACGTTTACCAGGGTCAGCCAACCGCTGACGCAGTAAACCAGCTCAAGGCAATCCCTGGTGTAACCGTTATCGGTGGAACCAACGCTTGCTTCGAGCACGTTGACCTCCGCGTTGGTTCGGTAAACGACAGCGACTACACCGGTCCGTTTGCTAACAGCAACAACGCCGCTCGTAACGCACGCGCCAAGGACCTCCGCACCGCGTTCCTGCTTGCTTACCCACGTCAGGAAATCGTTGACAAGCTGATTAAGCCGATCAACTCGCGCGCTGTCGTAGTGAACTCATCGTTCACCCTGCCAGGTCAGGCTGGTTACGACACCATCGTGAAGAACTCGGGCGTTAGCAAGTTCACTGCTGGAACCCAGGCACAGCGTACCGCTGCCGCTCTGGCACTCGTGAAGAAGCACTTCCCAACCGCATCAGCCGACAACCCTGTTGTCAAGGTTCGCCTACTCTGGGGTCAGCCAAGCAACACCCGTCGCGCCTCACAGGCAGCCCTTGTTAAGGCCGAGACCGCCAAGGCTGGTTTCGACGTTGACGCAACCGGTACCTCGGGTTGGTCAGGCTTCCTGGACAGCAACAACTACGATGCACAGTTCTTCGCATGGTGCCCAACCTCGACCAGCCAGACCGGAACCAACGCAAACTTCCAGTCTGACGGTGGAAACAACTTCCTGGGATACAACAACCCAGCGGTTGACGACATCCTGAAGAGCCTCGAGCAGAAGCTCACCCCAGCACAGATCACTGCAAAGTACCTCGCAGTTGAGAAGTACCTGGTTGCTGACGCTCTAACCCTTCCAATTTTCCAGCACCCAGCTGCAACTGCAGTGAACTCGGCTCTGAAGAACATCAAGCCAGCTCCACTGTCGCCAAACCTGGTTTGGAACTTCTGGGAGTGGAAGTACTAAGACTGAACAAGTCTTAGGTTCACACCTTCAAAAGAAGTGGCACCCGCCAGTCGGGTGCCACTTCTTTGTGTGGAGCACAACACAAAAAACTTGTGCGAGAATCGAAGTCGGTTTACATATCCGCAGTGCTGCGGCAACCAATAGTTAGTCGGAAGGGATCATCTTGATCGCCTACATTATTCGTCGACTGGGTGCGATGCTCATCGTGCTTTTTGGCTCGACCTTCTTGGTTTACAACCTCGCCGCAAACATGGGCGACCCACTTGAGGGTCTGCGCACCAGCAGTGAACCGAATGCCAAGCAGCAAATCATCAACCTGACCCGTGAGCTTCAGCTCGACGTGCCCTCGCCTATCCGATACTTCCTGTGGCTTCAGAAGGCTCTAACCGGTGATTTGGGCATGAGCCGCACCGGACAACCTGTCTTTACTCAGCTCGCCGATGCTATTCCGACCAGCATCCGCCTCGTCGCAATCGCGACGCTGGTCTCAATCATCCTCGGCATCAGCCTTGGAATCGTGACCGCGCTTCGCCAGTACAGCCGCCTCGACTACAGCGTCACCTTCTATGCGTTCTTGGCCTTCTCGCTGCCTATCTTCTGGTTTGCTGTGCTGCTAAAGCAGTACCTAGCTATCGGCTTCAACAACTTCCTTTCGAACCCTGTGGTAACCCCGCCATGGCTGATAGGACTGGGATTAGTCAGCGCCTTGTTCTGGGCCGGAATCATCGGTGGTAACCGAATTCGGGTAGCTATCGTGTTCGTGAGCGCTTTTGTAGTGACCGCTGGAACGATTTGGGCCATGAGTGCCACCCAGTGGTTCCTGTACCCAGGTCTCGGCCCAATTCTCATCCTGCTGTTCGGTCTTGGAATCGCCGTAGGAGTCACCCAGCTGTCAACCGGCATCAGCAACCGCCGAACCCTGTACTCAGCCCTCAGCGTGGGCGTATTCGGCCTAGTTGCCTACTACCCGCTGCAGTGGGTATTTGAGCAGGATGGGCACCTCTTGAACATCATGCTTTCGGTTGGTGTGTTTGTGGCCGTGGCCATCGGTGCTGCCTACATCTTCAACAAGGTAGATCGCGGTCCAGCTGCGCGTACCGCAGTTATCACTGCCGTCTTGATCTTCATCTTCATCCTCATCGACCGCTACATGCAGACTTGGGATGACTACATGGCCAAGGACGCGATTAACTTCCGTCCGGTGCCTACCGTCGGTCAGTACAACGATTTGCTCGAGACCGGCAACTTCTGGATCACATCTCTCAACGTCCTGATGCACCTGTTCTTGCCGACAGTTGCCCTGGCAATCACCGGCTTCGCGGGTTACACCCGTTTCTCGCGCGGCACCATGCTCGAGGTTATGAACCAGGACTACATCCGCACCGCCCGCGCCAAGGGTCTTACCGAGCGCACCGTTATCATGCGTCACGCCTTCCGCAACACCATGATTCCGCTGACCACCATCATGGTTGGAGACATCGTGGCTGTCGTCGGTGGCGCGATCATTACCGAAAGCATCTTCGGCTGGGTTGGTATGGGAAGCCTGTTCCGCGGCTCGCTAGCCCTGTTCGACCTGAACATGATTATGGGTATCGCGCTGGTCACCTCGATGCTCGCGATGATCGCAAACCTGATTGCCGACTTGCTTTACTCGGCTCTCGACCCTCGAATTCGAATTGGAAAGTAAGACTATGTTCGGAAAGAAAAACAACGTCGATGCTTCTTCGGTTGCGACCGAGGGCGAAAATGCAATTGCCAACAAGGAAACCGCTGGTCTGAGCCAGGGCCAGATTGTTCGCCGCCGGTTCTTCCGTCACCGCGCCGCGATGATCGCGCTGGTTTCGCTGTTGAGCATCGTTGGATTTGTCTTCAGCGCCTCGGGTCTTCACCTGGGCGACGAAAAGAACCCAATCACCATTCCTGGTTGGTGGCACCACTCGATCACCGATCTTCCAGAGCTTCAGCTCTGCGCCGACGGCACCATGGGTTGCCCGACACTTGATGTCTTGCCACCGTTTATCGACGGCACTGGTGTGCAGATCGGTGAGCACCCATTCGGTCAAGACGACATCGGTCGCGACTACTTTGCCCTTGTCATGCGTGGCGCTCAGCAGTCGATCATGGTGATGCTCATCATCGGTGCAATCGGTGGCCTCCTCGGCACCATGATTGGTGCAATCTCAGGCTTCTTCCGCGGTTGGACCGACGCGATCTTGATGCGAGTTACCGACTTCATCATCACCATCCCGGTCATCATCGTTGGATCGGTGATCGGTTTCCGCTTCGGCAACTTGGGTGTGGTCGTGCTGGCGCTGATGCTTGGCTTCTTTGCCTGGACAGGCCTCTCTCGATTGGTTCGAGGCGAGTTCCTGACCTTGCGAACACGTGAGTTTGTGGATGCCGCCCGCGTGGCCGGTGCCAGCAACGCGCGCATCGTGTTCAAGCACATCCTGCCAAACGCCGTCGGTGTGATTATCGTTTCGGTCACCCTGATGATGTCAGGTGCAATCTTGCTCGAAAGCGCACTGAGCTACCTCGGCTTTGGTGTGGTCGCCCCAGACGTATCCCTGGGTCTTCTGATCAGCCAGTACCAGGACTCGTTCCCAACTCGTCCTTGGTTGTTCTGGTGGCCAGGTCTGTTCATCATCGCGATTGGTCTCTGTGTGAACTTCATCGGTGACGGTCTGCGCGATGCGTTCGACCCCCGTCAGCGCCGCCGCATCAGCAAGAAGGACCGCGAGCAGGCTCGCGTTGCTAAGCGTGAGGCAAAGGCCGGAGCCTAGTGATGCACTCTCTAACCGTTGCTCAGCAGCAGTGCTGCGGCAAGACTGGCGCCAACAACCAGCAGGTTGTTGAGTTCGAGACGCTTCGCGAAAGCCAGGCCCTCGATGTTGCCTGCTCGTGTGAACGCGATGATGCGAAGTCTGCAGATTGCGATTGCCTGACCGCTGAGGCTTCGTGGGGATTCGCCAGCCTTGATGAGTCCGTCCTTGACGTTCTCGGCTGCAACTCCGATGCCCTTGAATTCGGCTCCTCGAACCGTGCGGGCGTGGTGTCTGCCGGGTGCGGGTGCTGCCCAGCTGACGAAGCGGCGGTTGTCTTTGGTGACGATCGTGAGCGAGTACTTGGTGTCGAGCTCCTCGATATCCTGCCAGCCGATCTCGACTCGGCTGATCGGGTTAACCACGGCCACGCCCTCGTCGGCGACAACCAGCTTGGGGCGAACGAGCCCCAGCCAGGTCAGCGACACCATGAAGGTGCTCCACGCCCAGGCCGCCAGGTTTTGCCAATCGCTAATCAAGATGCTCAAGGCAATCAATCCGACGATTGCTGTCAGAGCGATGCCGCTCCAAGGTCTAAAAACTTGCACGTTAGTCACGTGTCAATCATCGCAGGAGATGTGAAATGAATCAGCCAGTTCTTCAGGTAGCGAACTACAACATCGACTTCTGGGTCGATGGTGTCTGGTATCCAGCCGCGATTGACATGAACTTCGATGTCCACGCCGGCAAGGTGC
>CAYTNT010000071.1:0-5490 GCA_964439235.1 uncultured Rhodoluna sp.
GTCGGTGCAGTTTTCGGTCTCGTGAACACCCTGATTGCCCCGGTTATCAAGGTGATTGCCCTGCCGATCTACATTCTTACCTTCGGTTTGATCTCGTTCGTGATCAACGGCGCAATTCTGGTTTTCGTAGCCTGGCTGTCGAGCCTCATCGGTGGCGAAACCCTGACCATCGACGGCTTCACCCAGGCGGGGCTCTCGATTGAGTCGCTCGGATGGGCAATGCTCGGTGCAATCGTGATGAGCATCGCATCAATGATCACCAGCTGGGTGTTCCGAATAATTCGCATCTTCTAGGCGACTCGCGGCATACCACTCGACCCTGCCGCGCTTGTCGCCGACGAAATCGGCAAGCCAACGCAGCTTGGCTCGAAGCCTCAAGTCTCGACTCAAGTCGGCCTGCCCGGCGGTCTGCTGATAACCCGACATCTCGTGCGCCTCGATAGGGCTGTCGAGCCCTGGCGCATCCATTCGTCTGGTTACGGTCAGCAGGTTTTTCGCGATCGGGTTTGGCTGACCGTCAAGCTTGGGCACCGGATCATTGCTGTGCTCGAAGGCCAGCATCTGCACCTCGGGTTGAATCGATTTGCCCGCGATTGGTGAGCCAAACGTCACTATTCCGGCAACCGAATACGCCTGCTTGGCGGATGCGATATTCGCCGCGACTATGCCGCCCTGCGAGTGCCCCACGAGCAGCACCCGATCGCCCGAGCCGACTTTGGCGAGCGCAAGCGCATCCTGCACGGCTCGCTGGCTGGCAGCCAGTTGATCGGTGGTCATGGCGTGGGCGTTGGATGTCATGTCGAAGGGGTTCGACCCCGCCTTGAGCGACCAATTCTGAGTGCCGGGGATGTAAACCACGACGTGACTGCCGTATCGCTCGATGCGAATCTCGGCATAGGCGCTCGGGTCGGTCGTCTCTGCGGCCTGTTTGAGTCTCGTGGCTAGCGATATCGCGGTGCGAGGCGGAAGCTGTTCGCCGGCAAATCCGATTCGGGTAACACTCACCGCGCGTTCGCGAAGCAAGCCGAGAGGCGAAACCGTTGCGATCGCTCCGGCGGCAAGCCCAGACACGTTGATGTCGGCTAGCTCGGCGAGGTTTTGAGTCACCGACTGCTCGACTCCGAAGTAGTGCTCGGCTGCCAGTCGGCATCCCGTTTGGATGCGTTCGAACTTAACCAGCAGGCTAGGCAACTGCATTGCCAGCTGAACCGACTCAATCGGGCGGTGCAAGGCGTCTACAAAGTCGATCGTGGAGGCTAATTCGAGCGCACTGGCCGACACCTGAGCCGCAACCCGCTCGATCTCGGCACGACTGACCCTAAACGGCAAGCTGCCGACGATGCCTAACTCTTCGCTCACGAGTCGCTACCAACTGCCAATCGACCATTCGACGCCGAGCTGCGCCTGAACCCGACGCAGTTCATCGGCGAGCGCTTCGATTGCCTCGGAGCAGGCGAGGGCGGTCGGTCCCGACCATTGGCTCGGGTTTGGAATCGCTATTAGCAGTTGAGTTACGACGTGTTCGAGTTGAGGCATGCGATTAGCGTGTGGCACGCATCCACTCGCCAGCCGAGACAAGCGAAATCTGTGGAAAACTCGGGCAATATAGACGTGTGAGCAATCTTTCAGTGCAGCCCCTAAGCCCCCTCGATGGTCGCTACCGTCAGGCGGTGTCTGAGCTCGGCAACTATCTGAGCGAGGCCGGCCTGAATCGCGCTCGTGTGCAGGTTGAGATCGAGTGGCTGATTCACCTGGCTAACCGCGACCTGCTCGGCACCGGCAGACCAGTTGACCTAACCGAGGCCGCTGCCCTGCGTGCCATCGTCACCAACTTTTCGGATGCCGATGTGGCAACCCTCGCCGAGACCGAAGCAACCACCAAGCACGACGTCAAGGCCGTCGAATACTTCATCCGCAAGAAGCTCACCGAACTTGGTCGCAGCGACCTGCTCGAGCTAACTCACTTCGCCTGCACTTCAGAAGACATCAACAACCTCTCTTACGCAATCACCGTGAGGGATGCGGTCAGCAACGTCTGGTTGCCGCGTGTCGAGAAGCTGCTCGACAAGCTGCGCGAACTCGCCGGGCGCTACCTGGATTCGGCGATGATGAGCCGCACCCACGGGCAGCCTGCAACTCCAACCACCATGGGCAAAGAGCTTGCGGTGTTCATTCACCGACTCGAGCGTCAGGTTCAGCGCATCCGCCAGCAGGAATACCTGGGTAAGTTCTCGGGCGCTACCGGAACCTTCTCGGCGCACGTGGTCGCCGCACCTTCGGTCGATTGGGCCGCTGAGTCAGAGGCCTTCGTGACCTCGCTCGGCCTCACCTGGAACCCACTCACCACCCAGATCGAATCGCACGATTGGCAGGCTGAGCTTTACGCGGCGGTTGGGCTGTTCAATCGCATCCTGCACAATCTGTGCACCGATATCTGGACTTACATCTCACTCGCCTACTTCAAGCAGATTCCGGTCGCAGGGGCCACTGGTTCATCGACTATGCCGCACAAGATCAACCCGATTCGGTTCGAGAATGCCGAGTCGAACCTCGAGCTGTCGTGCGCGATTCTCGACAGCCTGGCCGCGACTCTGGTTACCTCGCGACTGCAGCGCGACCTCACCGACTCGAGCTCGCAACGCAACATCGGCTTGGGCTTTGGTCACTCGCTGTTGGCCATCGACAACGTAACCCGCGGCCTGAATGAGATCGACCTTTCGCCTGCGGTGCTTGATGCCGACCTGTCTGACAACTGGGAGGTCTTGGGCGAAGCGATCCAGACCGTAATTCGCGCCGAGGTTGCCGCCGGTCGATCCAACATCAGCGACCCGTACGCGCTTTTGAAAGAGCTTACCCGCGGCAAGCGCGTTGGCCACGACGAGCTGGTGGTGTTCGTGAACGAGCTAGACATCAGTCAGGATGCGAAGGATCGCCTGCTGGCCCTGCGCCCACACACCTACACCGGCCTGGCAGCAGAGCTCGGCAAGCGCATCCTCTAAGACGACCTCGCCCTGGCGGTCGTGGTCGACTAGTAGTTCGGAGCCGGCGGAAGGTTCCAGAACGCCTCTAACGATTTCGCGCCCTTGGCCTTGTAGTCGGTAGCGAGCTCGACGCCCACGTATCTAAAGTGCCAAGGTTCGAACTGGTAGCCGGTGACCCTAGTCTGACCATCTTCGTAGCGCAGGATCCAGCCGTACTGCCAAGAGTTAGCAGCGAGCCAGCGACCGGCCTTGGTTCTGGCAAAACAGACCTGAATTGCGCACCCCTGGCCGATTGCAGAAACGTCGGCGGCAAGCCCGGTCTGGTGTTCTGAGTAGCCAGGTCTTGCGGCGAGACGCTCGCCCGCTGCCTTGCCGAGCCGAGCCACTTGGCGCGCGTGAACCAGGGTCTGGGTCTCGAAACTGCGGTATCCCGAGTTGAGCCAGAGAGTTCCGGCCCCTGCTTTGCGCATGTCGGCAGCCATTAGCCGGAATGCCGCAGCGGCATCCTTGGTCAATGGGGCGCCGTTGATGTTGACCAGCGGCTTCGGCACGTAGCGAATCGGGTTGAGCGGGCGCTTCTTATTGACTACCACCCAAAGCGAACCCGCCGACTGAATGTTCGGGCGTGGAATCGAGGTCGCGGTGTTCGTCGGCGTCGGCGAGGCAGTGCCGGTGGGCGTGGGTGTGGGTTCACCACTTGGTGCTGGGGTAGCGGTCGGTGTCACGTTCGGGGTGGCGGTGACCGATGGGGATGCCGTTGGCGTCGGATCAACCGCCTGCGCTGCCGAACCAAATCCGGCAAGGACTAAGCCAATGGAAATAACCGCGGAAAAAAGTTGGTTTCGCGAATTAGAACTTTTTTCGCGTTTAGGCTTAGTCACGACTTAAGCCTAACTTTTTGAATCGAGAACCTTTTGTCTAGAGCAGCCAGAAAAGCAGCCGCGGCCGAGTCGGCCAAAACCGGAGTGATGACCCAGCGTCAGATTTGGTTGGTGCTGATTGGTCTGATGTCGGGCATGTTCCTGTCGGCACTTGACCAGAGTGTGGTCGGCACCGCGATGCGAACAATCGCAGACGACCTCAAAAACCTCGAAGCGCAGGCCTGGGTCACCACCGCTTATCTGATCACCTCGACAATCGCGACTCCGATCTACGGAAAGCTCAGCGACATCTTTGGTCGCCGACGCCTATTCATTTGGGCAATCAGCATCTTTATCTTTGGTTCAGCGCTCTGCGGCTTTGCGACCGACATGGGTGAACTCGCCGCGTTCCGCGCTGTGCAAGGTATTGGTGCCGGAGGTCTGTTCTCGCTGGCGATCACGGTTCTGGCCGACATCGTGCCACCACGTGAGCGTGCTCGTTACCAGGGCATGTTCCTAGCCGTGTTCGGTTCTTCCTCGGTGCTTGGCCCACTGGTCGGTGGCCTGTTCGCGGGAGTTGATCAGATTCTTTGGGTCGATGGTTGGCGTTGGGTGTTCCTTATCAATCTGCCAATCGGTGCGATTGCACTTGTTATGGTCACCGCTTTCTTGCACGTGCCACACACCCCGAAGAAGCACCGCATCGACTGGTTCGGTGCCGCAGCGATCGTGGTCGCGGTTGTTCCGATTCTGCTCGTGGCCGAGAACGGTCGCGATTGGGGTTGGACTAGCTCAAACAGCATCCTGATGTATGTGCTCGCGGTTGTTGGTATCGCTTCGTTCATCTTCTTCGAGCGTCGTGCCGGCGACGAGGCAATCATGCCGCTTCGCCTGTTCAAGTCACGCTCGTTCACCTTGTCGACCATCATGGGCGTGATTGTCGGTGTCGGCATGTTCGGCGGCATGATGACCATTCCGCTGCTGCTTCAGATTGTGCTCGGTGCATCGCCCACCGAATCAGGCTTCATGATGCTGCCGATGGTAGCCGGCATGATGATTGGCACCACGATCTCGGGCCAAATCACCTCTCGCACCGGCCAGTACAAGATGTTTTTGAGCACCGGCACCGGGCTGCTAACCATCGGTTACGCCTACATGCTTGGATTCACGGCAGACAGTGACTTCTGGTGGATGGCAACAGGCATGGTCTTGGTAGGCCTGGGACTTGGTCAGCTCATGCAGACCCTTACCCTCGTTTCTCAGCAGTCTGTTCCAGCTAGCGAGATTGGTGTGGCCACCTCTGCCGCTACTTTCTTCAGACAGATGGGTGGAACCCTCGGCGTTGCGATCTTCATCTCGATTCTGTTCAACGGTCTCGGCGAATCCATCGGCAAGGCGTTCACCAAGCCGGAGGTTCTTGCTGGCGTTCAGGCTGCCGTCCAAGACCCCGCGGTTAAGGCCGACCCAGCTAACGCTGGAGTTCTGCAGGCGCTGGCAAGCATCGGTCAGAACAATCCAGACGGTGCCGCTGCGCTTGGCGACAAGTTGAGCACTGATTCATCGTTCCTCAGCACAATCGACGAACGCCTCGCTCGTCCGTTCTTGATGGGATTCGCTGACTCGGCCGTTACCGTCTTCTTCTGGGCAGC
>CAYTNT010000072.1:0-5310 GCA_964439235.1 uncultured Rhodoluna sp.
ATGAAGAAGCGTCTCACTTTCTTGACCGCGGGCATCGAGTCTTTATTCAGCATTTCGATCACCCTAGGCGTGCTGCTTCTGCCAGCTACTGTGATCTGGCTGTTCGAGAACGACCCTTCGATTAGCTGGTTCGTTGCGTATCGCGCATCCGCCGATTTCTGGCTAGCGGCTCAAGGAACCGACATCATCGTGGCCAAAAGCCGGATTCTCGGGGTTGCAGTCGACCAGTTTGCGCTGACACTGATTCCGCTTGGATTCTCGGCTTTCATCGCGTTTCTGGCCTATCGAGTTGGCCGAAAGTACGCGATTGCCCCGCAGCTTTGGCCAGCCTGGGCCGGCGCAATCCTGGCCTACGGGGCCGCCGCAGTGTTCATCAGCACCACCGCCTATGACAAGGCCGTCTACCCAATCAACTGGCAGGGCACGTTCTTGCCGACGATTTTCTTTGGTTTTTGGATGATCCTCGGTTCGCTGATCGGCAAGCCAGAGCAGCTGCAACTCATGGATCTGCCGGTGGCCGAAGAGCGCGAGCGCTTCAACCTTTGGCTGCGTGACCGCTGGAACCGCATCGGCTGGGTGATTCGAGTGGTCGGCGGCCCGGCCCTTCGCGCCGGCACCGGAATCGTAGTGACGATGCTCGGCTTCTCGGCCGCGCTGCTGGCACTCATGCTGGCGTTCAACTGGATCGAAATCATCAACTTCTACGAGTCGCTTCAGGTGACCGTTCTCGGTGGCATCGCGCTGACCGTTGCTCAGCTGTTTCTGCTGCCCAACGCAATCATCTTCGGCGCGATCTGGTTGACCGGTGCAGGGTTTGCAATCGGCGCGGGCTCGAGCTTTTCTCCGCTGGGTTCGGCCGCTGGCCCACTGCCGAACATTCCACTGTTGGCAGCGCTGCCGGTTGGTCAGATCTCGTTCGGTCTGCTTTTCGTTTTGGTTCCGTTGCTTTCGGCCGCTTGGGCTACTTTCGCGCTCAAGCGTCACGCCGAAGAGATCAGGTTTGAGTTCGCAAACCCGCTCTGGGCAGCGCTTGCCCTAGGTTCTGCAATCGGCCTGGTGGCCGCCGTGCAGATGGGCGTTCTCACTGCGCTAGCCTCGGGCGCGGCCGGCCCCGGTCGATTGCAGACGGTCGGCGCATCCCCGTTCGTGGTGGCTGTGGTTCTGTTCCTCGAGGTAACCGTTGTGGCAACCGCTGCCGCCTTCTATGTGGCCCGCCCAGATAAGCCAGACCACCCGCTGCTGTCATCAGCCCAAAGGTAAACTGGTCAAATGCTGTCGGTCGTAGTGCTCATCTCTGGTTCGGGTTCGAACCTGCGCGCATTGCTCAAGGCTGCCGACAACCCTCTCTACCCCGCTCGAATTGTGGCCGTGGGTTCTGACGTGCCCGCCGATGGTCTGGCGCATGCCGACGAGTTTGGCGTGCCGACCTTCGTGGTCAACCCGGGGGCTTTCGAGTCACGCGAGGCCTGGGCCGAGATGATGCTTTCGAACATCAACCACTTCAAGCCAGACCTTGTGGTGCTGGCCGGCTTCATGCGCATCCTGCCGCCGAACTTTGTGCAGGCGCTCTCACCAAACTTGATCAACATGCATCCTTCGCTGCTGCCCGATTTTCCGGGTGCGCACGCGGTGCGGGATGCCCTTGCCGCCGGGGCAACCAAAACCGGAGCAACGATTCACGTTGTCGACGAAGGTGTTGACACCGGCCCCCGTCTTGCTCAACGCGAGCTAGAAATTCTGCCGGATGAAACCGAGGCGGAGCTGCACGAACGCATCAAGGTGATTGAGCGCGAACTGATTGTGCAGACCGTCAAAGACATCGCTCTGCAGAAGATCCAACTGTCACAGCACTAGGAGACCCGAGCATGGCCGCACACCACGACCACCAGCCCGCCGATTACCGTCACCGCGACCGCGTCGAAGTTCGCCGTGCCTTGATCTCGGTTTCTGACAAGACCGGACTTCTCGAGTTTGCCCAGGCGCTGGTGGCTAACAACGTATCCATCATTTCGACCGGTGGCACCTACGCCGCCCTGAAGGATGCCGGACTGCCGGTCACCGAAGTTGCCGAGGTCACCGGGTTTCCCGAGACTCTCGACGGCCGCGTCAAGACTCTGCACCCAAAGATTCACGCGGGCATTCTGGCCGATCTGCGCCTTATTGCGCACGAGGGCCAGTTGGATGCGTTGAAGACCCTGCCGTTCGAGCTTGTCGTGGTGAACCTCTACCCGTTCGTGCAGACCGTTCAGTCGGGTGCCAAGGGCGACGCCGTGGTCGAGCAGATCGACATCGGTGGCCCCGCCATGGTTCGTGCCGCAGCCAAGAACCACGCGAATGTCGCGATCGTGGTCGACCCGGCCAAGTACGGCGAGATCGTTGCGGCCGTCGCCGAGGGTGGCACTTCTTTGGCTCAGCGCCGACTTCTAGCCAGGGATGCGTTCGCGCACACCGCAAAGTATGACGCGGCAGTCGCCGGCTGGTTCGACGCAGAGCTCGAGGGTGCGTGGCGCAAGGCCGCTAGCCAGAGCGCATCCGAAGAAAGCAAGAACCCGGGCTTCGAGAAGTCGATTGCGATCGAGGCCGAACTTGCATCGGTGCTTCGCTACGGCGAGAACTCGCACCAGGCCGCCGCGCTTTATCGCTCTGTCGGCCCAAACGCCAGCGCTGGCATCGCTCAGGCCCGCCAGTTTGGCGGAAAAGAGATGTCCTACAACAACTACGTCGACGCCGATGCAGCCTTGCGCGCCGCCTATGACTTCAGCGAGCCGGCCGTCGCGATCATCAAGCACGCCAACCCTTGCGGTATCGCGATCGGTGACCCGAACTCACCAGACCCGATTGCCGATGCTCACGCGAAGGCATACATGTGCGACACCATTTCGGCGTTCGGCGGCGTAATCGCATCCAACCGCACTGTCACCGTGACCATGGCCAAGCAGATCGCGTCGGTGTTCACCGAGGTGGTTGTCGCGCCGGGCTACGAGATCGAGGCGCTGCAGATTCTGCTCGAAAAGAAGAACATGCGTGTGCTTGAGCTGCCGGCAAACTACTCGCGAGAGGCGCACGAACTGCGCCAGATTTCGGGCGGGCTGCTGCTGCAAGAGACCGACAACTTCAACAACTTTTCGAGCGTCAACTGGAAGCTGGTTTCGGGCAAGCCTGCCGACCCGACGACTATGGTCGACCTCGAGTTCGCGTGGCGTGCCTGCCGCGCGGTTAAGTCGAACGGCATTTTGCTTGCGCGCGAAGGCGCATCCGTCGGTGTGGGTATGGGTCAGGTGAACCGCCTGGATTCATGCCGCCTGGCCGTGATTCGAGCCGAAAGCCGCGCCAAAGGTTCGGTTGCTGCGTCGGATGCGTTCTTCCCGTTTGCCGACGGTCTGCAGATTCTGATTGACGGCGGAGTGCTCGCCGTTGTTCAGCCGGGTGGCTCGATGCGCGATGAAGAAGTCATCGCGGCGGCTCAGGCAGCCGGCATCACAATGTACTTCACGGGCGAGCGTCACTTCTTCCACTGATTTTTCGTGTTAGCCTACAAAGCTGCCTAAATCAGAAACTTTTTCTGCCCGCAGCAGGTTGGTTTAAGCATGAAATCCACTGGAACAATCGCGACTTTGTTGCGCATTTTTCCCTACGCCAAGAAGGCACTTCCGCGAGTCATATTGGGCACCATCGCGGCCATCGTTGCGCACCTTTTTGCACTCGCAATTCCTCAGTTTCTGCGTGATCTGGTCAACGGCATCAAGGATGACGGCACCGTCGAAAAACTGATTCCCGCGGTGATTGCCGTGCTCGCGCTCGGAATCGCCGAGGCGCTTTTTGTTCTGCTGCGCCGCTGGTTGGTGCTGACTCCTGGCACGCACGTCGAGGCGGGTTTGCGTCGCACCCTGTATGCCAAGCTGCAGGATCTGCCGGTCAGCTTTCACGACCGTTGGCCGAGCGGTCAGCTGCTCAGTCGCGCCACGGGTGACCTCAGCCTGATTCGCCGTTGGCTGTCGTTCGGTCTGGTGCTCTTCGTAGCCAACGCCGTCACAATCGTGGTTGGCCTCGCCGTTCTGTTCAGCTTCAGCTGGGTGCTCGGACTCATCTTCTTCGTCACCTCGGTTCCAATCTGGGTGCGCGGATTCAGCTTCGAAAAGAAGTACCACTCGATCGCTCGCCTCAGCCAGGATCAGGCCGGTGACCTTGCCACCTCGGTGGAAGAGGCGGTGCACGGCATTCGCGTGCTCAAGGCGTTCGGTCGCGGTGACCACGCCGCCAAGAAGTTCGTCGAAGACGCCAAGCGACTGCGCCAGACCGAGGTCAAGAAGGCCGGTCTGATTGCCGACATCTGGATCTACCTGATTCTGGTTCCCGAGTTTGCCGTGGGTGTTTCGATGCTCGCCGGCGTGTGGCTGATTGCCCAGGGTGACCTGACCGTAGGTGGCCTTGTCGCGTTCTTCGCTACCGCGACCGTGTTGCGCTGGCCAACCGAGTCGATCGGATTCCTGCTATCGATGACCCTCGATGCCAAGACCGCGGTTAACCGCTTCTTCGAGGTAATCGATGCTCCGGTCGAAATCGAAGACCCAGAGAACCCGAAGACCATCACCAACCCAATCGGCAAGGTCGAATTCAAGGATGTCGTCTTCCGTTATCCAGATGCCCCTGCCGATTCAAAGCCGATTCTCGACGGCATCAACCTGACCCTAAATCCAGGTGAATCCGTAGCGCTGATCGGCGTCACCGGTTGCGGCAAGACCACTTTGACAGCGCTCACCACGCGCCTCTACGAAGTGCAGCAGGGTGCAATCACTCTCGACGGCGTAGACATTCGCGAGCTAACTCGCGAAGAGCTGCGACGTCACATCGCAATGGCATTCGAGGATGCAACGCTGTTCAGTGCGAGCGTGCGCGACAATGTGCTGCTCGGACGCCCGGATGCATCCGAAGAAGACCTGAAGCAGGCTCTCGATATTGCGCAGGCAGGATTCGTCTACGACCTGCCAGACGGCCTCGACACCAAGATTGGCGAAGAGGGCTTGAGCCTCAGCGGTGGTCAGCGCCAGCGTCTCGCGCTCGCCCGCGCGGTGGCCGCAAAGCCAGCAGTGCTGATTCTCGATGACCCGCTGAGCGCACTCGATGTCGATACCGAGGCGATGGTCGAGGATGCGTTGCGCACAGTGCTCACCGAAACCACCGCACTGATCGTGGCTCACCGCCCGTCGACCGTGCAGTTGGCCGACCGAGTCGCTCTGCTGCAGGATGGTCGCATCACCGCGGTCGGCAAGCACAGCGAACTGTTGGCCACCAACGAGCACTACCGATACG
>CAYTNT010000073.1:0-5240 GCA_964439235.1 uncultured Rhodoluna sp.
GTGCTCGAGGGCGTCGTAAAGAAGTAAGGCATCCAAGCAAACTTTAGGCCGGTCAGTTACGACCGGCCTTTTGTTTTGTCGCCTGGGTTAGCGCTTGCTCGCCAACAGGAGTCCGTCACCCGCGGGGGACAGCACCGAGAAGAAGTCTTCATTGTTGGTGAAGAAGCGAAGCACGTCTCTGAACACTCCGGTTGCGTCATCGCGCATAGCCGGGTCTGGAACCTTGTCACGCCAGAGCGCATGGGCGATCGCGACCACTCCACCCGGACGCAGCAGGCGTGAAGCCTCGTGTAGCTGGTCAACCAGTGAGTCTCGGTCGGCGTCGAGAAAAACCAGGTCGTAGGCGGCATCCGCCATGTTTGACATCACATCGGCGGCCCGTCCCGAGATAACTCGAGTGCGTGATTGCGGGATGCCTGCCTCGCCGAAAGCAAACTTTGCGGCGGCCTGGAACTCGGGTTCGGTGTCGATTGTTGCCAGCACCGAATTCGGGTTTGCGCTGAGCAGCCAAAGGCCCGAGACACCCGTTCCGGTGCCTGCTTCGACAATAGCTTTGGCACCCATGGCGGATGCGATCACCGCGAGGTGAGCTCCGACGGCTGGGGTGATGCACTCTACGCCGAACTCCTCGGCACGGCCCCTAGCGGCACGCAAAATTGCAGACTCAGCAACGAAGTCCTCTGCGAATTTCCAGCTGCTGATCTTGTCTACCATTGCGCCTCCTGCCAAAAGCATAAGTTCGAGGCGGCTAAATGCTCTGCAGCGAGGCGATAACCTTAAGGTGTGTTTGGACTCAGCGGCGAAAAATTGCTCATCCTTGGGCTTATTGCTGCGTTCGTGCTCGGCCCAGAGCGGTTGCCCTATTACGCCCAGCAGTTTGCCAAACTCATCAAGCAGGTAAAGCGTTTCGCAGACGGAGCCAAAGACCAGCTCAGCGCCGAGGTCGGCGAAGAACTCGACTGGAAAAAGCTCGACCCGCGCCAGTACGACCCGCGTCGCATTATTCGCGAAGCACTGATCGAAGATTCAGAACCGGCACCGTTTGGCTCAGACTTGGCCAGGCCAAAACCGATGGCGCGACTTGCCCCGGGCGAGAGCGCACCGTTCGATCCAGAAGCGACCTAGAACCAGCGGAAGATCTTCAGCAGCACCTTGAAGGCCGGCTGCATGCGACGCCATTCCTTCGCGGTGTTAGGCAATTTGAGCGCCGAACTCGCCACACCGATGGTCTTGGCGAGAGTGAACCGCTGCAATCCAACTGCACCGTTGCGACGACCGATACCGCTGGATTTCATGCCACCCATAGGCGAATCCATGGATGCGAAACTCGCGCGATAGCCCTCGTTCACGTTCACGCTGCCCGCGTGCAGTTGCCGAGCTACCGCAATCGCTTCGCGAGTCGGGCCGACCACCGCGGCGTTTAGGCCGTACTCGGTGTCGTTGGCTGCCGTAATCGCATCCTCGATGTTGGAGTAGGGGCTCACGGCTAAGATCGGACCAAACGCCTCTTGGCGGAACATTCGGGTTTTCTCGGGTAGGTCGGTTAGCACGGTTGGTGCGTATGCGAATGGGCCGACCTCTGGCAGTGGCTGGCCGCCAGCAATGACCTGCGCGCCATCTTGCTTGGCTTCTTCGACGAGGCCATTCACGCGGTCGAGCTGCGCCTTGCTGATCAAAGTGCCAAGGTCGAAGTCGAAGTTTGCGCTCTTGCCTACGGTAAGTGCCTTGGTTTGCTTGCCCAACTCGTCAACGAAATCGTCAAACAGTGAATCGTGCACGTAAACCCGCTCGATTGAAACGCAGAGTTGACCGGCCGAACCGAAGGCTCCGCCGATCGCGATGGCTGCCGCGCGCTTTGGCTTTGCACCCGGCAAAACAATCAGTGGGTTCTTGCCGCCGAGTTCGAGACTCACGCCGATGAGTCGCGATGCGGCGCGTTCATAAACCCGTCTACCGGTTGCCGTCGAGCCGGTGAAAGCCATGTAGTCGACCAGGTCGGTGACCGCGTTACCGACTTCTTGCCCGTCTCCGGTGACGATCTGCCAGACGCCCTCTGGCAGTCCAGCTGAGATCGCGAATTGACGAATAATCAAAACGCTGAGCGCGGTCTGGTTGTCGGCTTTTTGCAACACGGTGTTTCCCGCGGCCAAAGCCGGAAACACATCAAGCGAAGTAAGTGCCATTGGGTAGTTCCACGGGGTCACGATGCCCACGAGACCGACCGGCACGCGCTCGACCCAAGTCTTGGTTAGGCCCGGCACGCCGGCGCGAGTTTTCGAGCGGCGAAGCAGCTTCGGGGCAACCTTGCCGTAGTAGCGAGCGCTTTGAATAGTGCCCGAGAATTCTTCAAAAGCGTGTGCTCGCGATTTGCCGGTTTCGAGCTGCAGCACGTCGAGCAGTTTCTCTTGATTCTCGAGAAGCACATCGTGAATCTTCAGCAGGATGCCCGCTCGCACGCTAGCCGGTGTAGCAGCCCATTCAGCACTCGCGGCCCTGGCGGTCTCGGCCGCTCGACCTACCTGCTGGGCAGAAAGCTGGGGCAGCTCGAAGATGCGTTTTCCGGTAAACGGATTCAGTACCGGCACGGTCGGCAGGTTTTCACCAGGCGCGTGCTGCTCGATTTGGGCAACTAGATTCGGGATGCTGGTTTCACTCACAACTCGAGTTTATGTCTGTGTTGAGACTTTTAGTTTCCTGCCCGATAAACCAAGGGGAGTGCTCAGCAGTTTCTCAGCGATCAGCTCAATCGCGGCCGCCGCACCGCCGCCAACTTGCGCTGCCGTCGAGGCATCCTGCTCGGTTGCGAGCAGTGGATTTCCGGTGTCTGAACCAACCCGCAAGTCCACGCTGATTGGAACCTGACCTAGCAGCGGAACCGGTTGCCCTGAAATCTCGCTGAGGCGCTTGGCAACCAAATCGCCGCCGCCTGCTCCGAACAGTTCGACTCGCGTGCCATCGGGTTGTTCGAGCCAAGACATGTTTTCGATCACGCCGGCAATTGCCTGGCCGGTTTGGAGTCCCACCGCTGCCGAGCGCTCGGCAACTTCGGCTGCCGCAACCTGCGGGGTGGTCACCACAACCGATTTCGCGGTCGGCAGTGATTGGCCGAGGCTGATGGCGATGTCGCCGGTGCCGGGCGGCAGGTCGATCAGCAAGACATCGAGGTCACCCCAGTGCACATCGGTCAAGAACTGTTGAACGGCTCGGTGCAGCATTGGGCCGCGCCAGGCCACTGGCTGATTGTTGTCGACAAACATGCCCATCGAGATCACCTTCACGCCAAAGGCAACCGGCGGCAGCATCAGTTCACCGACTCGAGTCGGTCTGATCGAGGCTGGCAAACCAAGCTGACCGGGAATCGAGAATCCGAAGATGTCTGCGTCGATTACGCCGACACGCAAGTTGCGGTTGGCCATGGCAACGGCAAGGTTGGCCGTGATGGTTGACTTGCCTACTCCGCCCTTGCCCGAGCCGATCAGCAGCACGCGAGTTAGAGTGTCGGCGTCAAACGGGTTGGTGCGCGGCGGCTTACCGGCCCGCAATTTCTCGACCAGGGCGCTGCGCTCGGTCTCGCTCATAACCGACATGGATACGCGAACCGCATCCTCACCCACGATGGATGCCGCTGCGGCACGAACGTCACGCTCGATCTTGTCGCTCGCTGGGCAGCCGACCACCGTCAGTTTGACGTCGATCTCGGCAAACCCAGCTTCGCCGATCTCGGCGCGGCCAATCATTCCCAGTTCGGTCAACGACAAACGCAGCTCGGGGTCGATTACCCGGCTCAGCGCATCCCACAGTTGCTGGTTGCTGCTCATTTCTTAGGCGAGCGCGTTGGTGTCTTGGGCTTAGCGGAAGGCTTAGCGGCTGGCTTGGTAGCGGCAGCGTTCGCGGCCAACTCTTCCTTGAGCTCGTTCATCAGGTCACGCAGTTCGTCGCGCACGAAATCGCGCGTCGCCATCTCTTCGAGCGCCAGACGCAAGGCAACTACCTCGCGAGCCAGATACTCGGTGTCGGCGAGGTTGCGCTCGGCACGCTGGCGATCCTGCTCGAATTTCACGCGGTCACGGTCATCCTGTCGGTTCTGAGCCAACAGGATCAGTGGCGCTGCGTAGGATGCCTGCATCGACAGAATCAGGGTCAGCAGGGTGAAGTTGAGCGACTTCGGGTCAAACTGCCAAGCTGCGGGCGAAAGCGTGTTCCAGAGCAACCACAGGGTGACAAAAACTGTCATTCCGATCAGGAACGAGCCGGTTCCCATAGCGCGCGCGAACGCCTCGCTTGCGCGACCGAACTTTTCTGGATCAACTCTGAAGCTAGCGCGAAGCGAAAGACGAGCGTCCTTTGGCTTGTCGAGACGGTTCTTTGACATGGAACGCTCCTTTCTTAGCTAGTGCTCTTTGAATTGGTCGGGCTGGTCTTTGCTTTCTTGGCAACGGGTTTTTTGGCCGCTGGTTTCGCGCTAGGTTTGCGCTTTGCAGCGGTCGGGGTTGGTTCGAGGTCGTCTTCGGTTCGCCAGTCATCTGGCAGCAGGTGGTCGAGCACGTCATCAACCGTGACGACGCCCAGAAGGCGGTGTTCAGCATCGACTACCGGCAGCGCGACCAGGTTGTAGTTTGCCAGCATTCGGTGGATTGCCGCAATAGAGGTGTCCTCGCGAACTGGCTCCAACTCGGTATCCAGCAGTGTGGCCAAGCGCTCGTGCGGAGGGTAACGCAGCATCTTCTGGAAGTGCACAACGCCCAGGTAGCGACCGGTCACTGTCTCGAACGGTGGCAGAGTGACGAACACGGATGCTGCCAGCACCGGCGCAACTTCTTTGCGACGAATCAGGGCCATGGCTTCTGCGACGGTCGCATCCGCAGAGCAAATGATCGGTTCGGTCGTCATCAGACCACCGGCGGTGTACTCGTCGTACTCCATGAGACGGCGAAGGTCATCCGCCTCTTCTTCATCCATCAGGTCCAGAATCGCCTCGGTGCGCTCCTCTGGCAGGTTTTGCATCAGGTCGGCAGCGTCGTCCGGTTCCATCAGGTCCAGAACCTCGGCGGCACGCTCGTCGTCGAGTTCTTCGATGATGTCGAGCTGCTCCTCTTCGGGCAGCTCTTCGAGCACATCGGCCAGGCGCTCGTCATCGAGCTCCTCGGCAACCTCGATCATTCGGTCTTCTGGCAAATCCATCAGTGCGGATGCGATATCCGCAGGACGCAGATCTTCGTAGGTGGCGATGAGCTGCTCGG
>CAYTNT010000074.1:0-5126 GCA_964439235.1 uncultured Rhodoluna sp.
AAGACCACGGCGCTTCGACTAACCGACTCGATCGACTAGTCCAGAGCAACAGCAGCGGGGAGTGTGGCCAAGTGCCACACTCCCAACTGCGTTTCGCGGTTCAAGCCGCAAAACTTAACACAGGCACCAAAATGAACCCTCGAGAGGCAGCAAATTGATTCAGCGAATCGGCAAGACACTGGCTGGTTTCACCATCGCGGCTCTGGCTCTGACCGGCTGCACCCCGCCGATGCCACCAGAGGTTCGAGCTGCGCTTGCCGAACAGACCTTCACCTGTGTAGCAGGCGAGGCGACCGTTGGATTCCCATACGCGGCAACCGACCTAGCCACCCAGTGGCAGGATTCGATGGCCATTGCCTGCCCAGACATGACGATGCGTGCGGTTAGCGACCAAGAGGAGTCGCAGGTGCTGGTCGATGCATACGGGGTTGATGTTGCCGGCGCTTACGCATCCGTGCCATTCGCCCTTGACGCCACCGTGGTCGTCGTAAACATCGCTGGGCTCTCGGGCATCAGCCTGTCTGCCGATGTGATCAACAAGATTCTCGCAGGCGAGATCACTTCGTGGATTGATCCAGCGATTCAGAAAGTCAACCCAGGTCTAGACCTAGTTGACGAGCCGATCGTGCTTGACCCACGCATTCAAAAGAATGCCACCAAGTCATTTGTTGACTGGATGAAGCGACTAAACGGCGGCAATTTCGATGACTCGAAGTTCGAGCAAGTTGAGCGCATCACGGTCGATGACGCGTATGCGCTTCCAGAAGGAGGCATCGCGTTCGTTCCATATTCGGTCAACGCCGAGGCAATGCTGATTCCGGCTGCAATCGTTACTGACGCAAAGAACCCGGTCGATTCGTCGGTGATCCCAGAGGGTGCGACTGTCGCATCCGCCGCTGGTCAGTTGAAGGTCACCAAGTCCGAGGGCAAGGTGTCGATTGAGCTCGACCCCAACCGCAAGCCAGCCGCCTCGGCCGGCCAAGACAAGGCGTTGATTCCTTACCAGGCCGTTTACGCGGTGACCATGACTCTGCGCGGTGAAGACAACCTGACCGCTCGCGCGGTAGCTCGATTCCTGCTTCGTCAGGATTCACAGGGAATCCTCGCGATGAGCTTCTTCTTGCCGATTCCAGAAACCGTTCGAGTCGAGACTCTTGCTGTAATCGAAAAGGGTCTTCCCGAACCAGTTCTGCCAACCCCGAGCGAGTAGCCGTCAGTCGCTCGCTGCTTCGGCTCGGTAGGCTTGAGGCATGACAAACCGCAAGCAATCTTCGGCGCTCGGCGTCGGTCGTCTGTTGATTGCGGTCTATGGCATTTTGGCCACTGCCGCATCGGTTCGAGCTCTTTACCAACTTGTCTTCAAGTTTCAGGATGCGCCGATCGCATATTCGCTCTCGGCCCTCAGCGCTCTCGTGTACGTTTTGGCGACCATTGCTCTGGCACGGTCAAAGACATCGGCCAAGTGGCTCTCGATCGCCAAAGTCGCAGTCTGGTTTGAATTGGTCGGTGTTGTGCTGGTGGGCACCCTGAGCATTTTGATTCCCGCGCTGTTTCAGCACGCCAGCGTCTGGAGCCTTTACGGCATCGGCTACGGTTTCGTGCCGCTGGTGCTGCCGGTCCTCGGCTTGCTCTGGCTTCGCAAAAAGGTCGCTTAGGGCCGATGGAGCAGTGGTTTTCGGTCAGTGACCGCCCAAGCAACTTTGCAGCTTCGGCGGTTACCATCGGCAAGTTTGACGGCATCCACCTCGGTCACCAGCAGTTGCTCACCGAAGTTCTTGATGCCAGCGAGGAACATGGCTTGGCGGCCGTCTGCCTCACTTTCGACAGAAATCCGGCCGAGCTAATCGCTGGCGAGGCCAACCTAGGCGCTATTACCGGCCCAACTCAGAAGGCAGAACTTCTAGAGCAGCACGGCATGGATGCGCTGCTCACGCTGCGCTTCGACGAGGCGCTAGCCGAAATGTCAGCCGAGGATTTCATCACCGAGATTTTGGTTCAGGGTCTAGCGGCTCGTGTGGTGGTCGTCGGGCAGGGCTTCCATTTCGGCCGAGGTGGCACGGGCGATGCCCATCTGCTCAGGTTGATGGGCTTTGAGCACGGGTTCACCGTGCGCGAGGTTCCCACCGCTCAACTCGATGGTCGCCCAATCTCATCCACCGCAATCAGAGAGCTCCTCGATCAAGGCGATGTCGTCGCGGCAAACCGCATGCTCGGCCGCAAGCATGTTGTTCGCGGGTTCATCGAGCACGGCAAGAAGCTTGGACGCACCATCGGGTTCCCGACCGCGAATATGAGTCGCAGCGCCGAGGGATACCTGCCGCTCGCTGCCGTTTACGCCGGGCGACTCTCAGTCGTTGGGGCCGGGCCTGAACTCCAAAATCTTCCAGCCGCTCTTTCGGTCGGAATCAACGAGACCTTTGAGGCCGTGCCCCGGGTTTTGGAGGCCTACGTTCTCGACCGCACCGACCTAGATCTCTATGAACTCGAAGTAGAGATGGAATTCATTGAAATGGTTCGCCCGACTCGCAAGTTTGACTCTGTCGAGACGTTGATTGAGGCAATCAAAAGCGACGTTGCTCAAATCAAGTCGGTTCTAGCCGACCCAACCGCCTAGCGAAAGGATCAAAGTGCCAAAAGTTACCTTTGCGGACGCAGTTGTTCGAGGCCTGCGCGGCTTCCTGGATTTCAAAGGCGTCGCGACACGAGCCGAGTTTTGGTATTTCCAACTCTTCGTGATTTTGCTGAGCTTCGTGATCTCGACTTTCGAGAACATGGCGTTTCCTCTTGCTGCAGACGCCTCGGTTCAGGATGCCCTTCTCGGCAGCCCGGTTTCGCTCCTGGTCTCGCTCGTGCTGTTTTTGCCTCAGTTGGCGCTGCAGGTGCGCCGATTCCACGACGCGGGTTTCAGTGGAAAGTGGTTGCTGCTTCAGATTCCAGCGCTGTTCTTTTTGGCCTTGACCATCGGCGCTTACATCGCGGTTGACTCACAGGGTCAGCTCGGCACCATCAATGGGATGCTGAACATCGCGGGATACGCATACCCGACCCTGATGATTTCGGGCGGAATCGCGATTTTCTATCTGATTGTTCAACTTCAGCCTTCGAAGCCAGCCAGCCGTGGCAACAAGTACGCGCCGGGATACGACCCGGAGCAGCAGGAACAGGATCCGACCGATCCGGGTTCGTGGCAGCCTCGCCTCGACTAGGGCTGGCTTTTCTGAGCTAATTGCACTAGTCTTTTCAGGTTGCCGTGAATCGGCCGCGGATCCAGAGAGCCCGAAACACTCCCGTTTCGAGCGCCGCGCAGCGAACAGAAGGAGTCACTTATGGCACTGAGCAAATCAGACAAGACTGCGATCATCAACGAGTACGCAACCCACCCAGGTGACACCGGTTCGCCTGAGGTTCAGATTGCTGTTCTCTCGAAGCGCATCAAGGACCTAACCGAGCACCTCAAGGAGCACAAGCACGACCACCACAGCCGTCGTGGTCTGTTGATCCTGGTTGGTCAGCGTCGCCGTCTTCTCGGCTACCTGCAGGGTGTCGACATCGCACGTTACCGTGCGCTGATCGAGCGTCTTGGCCTTCGCCGCTAATCGCAAGTTCTTTTCAGTTATCGCCTCGGGTACACTCGGGGCGATAACTGTTTAAGTGGGGAGTCACGGTGTTTGATCTGAAGCTGGTGTTTGCAAGGTCGCTAACTTTTAGGGGATACGCATCCCGCAGCGAGTTCTGGACTGGATACCTTGCCCTTATCGTGCTGGGCATCCCTGTTTTCCTCCTCGACAAGGTATTCAACCAACTTGCCGGCAACCTGTTCGCGAATTTCTGGCTCGGCTACGCAGAGTCATTCAACCTAACTCCCTTGATCTACGGGCAGGGCGGCTTTTCAGGGCTTGGCACCGCTATCTATCTGACGTTCATGCCCGGAGCGATTCAGCTGGTTTTCTCGCTCTTCGCAACCGTGTTCGTTGCTGCGAGCAGCACCCGGCGTTTGCGCGATTCAGGTTGGTTTCCGCACCTGTATTGGCTCGTTATTGTGTCTAATCTCGGTTCAGCGGGGCTGAGCCTGCTCGGGGCGAATCGGATGGCAAGTTATGCCATCGGCCAAGACGTTACCCAAGCCAACTTTTTGGTTGCAAACGTGCTGACAATCGGTGGCGGTATTGCTGGCATGCTTTCTCTGGCCGCGATTGTGATTTGGCTGGTTGGTGTATCGCTGCCAACCAAACCCCGACTTTCCTAGGTTTTGTCGCCACCCTCTGGTAGCCTTGGCAAAGAGCACCGTGGCAGGTTTGCTGGTCTTCGGTTGCAGATCTTGAGCTTGATTCTCAAGGTTTACTACTGCAGACCAGGGCATCCCTCCAATGTGGGCAAGTTACTTGCCGCGTTTAGCTCGCGCGCGAAATTCGCATCCGGCCAACTGGCCCCGTTTTTCGCGCACCTTGAGGAATAAAGAGGAGGGACCATGGAAGGTCCAGAAATCAAATTCGCCGAAGCCGTTATCGATAACGGAAAGTTCGGCAAGCGAGTTGTTCGTTTCGAAACAGGTCGCCTAGCCCAGCAGGCACAGGGTGCAGCTGCGGTTTACATCGATGAAGAAACCATGCTGTTCTCGGCTACCACTGCAAGCAAGCAGCCAAAAGACCAGTTCGACTTCTTCCCGCTAACCATCGACGTCGAAGAGCGCATGTACGCCGCGGGCAAGATCCCTGGCAGCTTCTTCCGTCGTGAGGGTCGCCCATCGACCGAGGCAATCCTTGCCTGCCGCCTGATTGACCGTCCGCTTCGTCCGTCGTTCGTTGACGGTCTGCGCAACGAGATTCAGGTTGTCGTGACCGTTATGGCAATCGAGCCAGACGAGATGTACGACGTCGTCGCAATCAACGCTGCATCGATGTCGACCCAGCTCGCAGGCCTGCCATTCTCAGGCCCAATCGGTGGTGTGCGTGTTGCACTCATCGACGGACAGTGGGTTGCATTCCCTAAGCACTCGCAGCTCGACCGCGCGGTATTCGACATGGTCGTTGCCGGTCGCGTAATCGTTGAGAACGGCGTCGAAGACGTCGCGATCATGATGGTTGAGGCCGAAGCAAGCGAGAACGCCTGGAACCTAATCAAGAACG
>CAYTNT010000075.1:0-4950 GCA_964439235.1 uncultured Rhodoluna sp.
AATCGGCATCAAATTTGCTGATAGCAATCTGGATATTCGCTGGACACGCCGCAATTACACCCAAACTGTGGAAAACTCGTTCGAATTTGTGAAAAACCTGTTCGATAAATCGCATCGGAAGGATCCGGGATGCGTCAAAACCTGTGGAAAACTAACATTCAGGCACAGGTTTAGAGTTCTTGCAATTATCTTTTCCCACAGCCTCTTGACCAGTAATTTACTGGGGTTGCAGAACTTTTCCACAAGTTCTCCACAGATTTGTCCACAAGTTATACACAATTCACTCGGCGTGTTGTGAAAGTTATCCACAATCAAATTCACAGGGCGATTCGAGACACAAGTGTCAGAGGGCCATGCTAGACATTGATTCGTATCGATAGGAGCACGTGATGGCTGGTTTGCAGCAGGATTCATCCACCTATAACCCGGTGCGCAATTCGGAGCGCGTTTTGCCGCACGACATGCTGGCAGAGCAGAGCACACTAGGCGGCATGCTGCTGTCTCAAGAGGCCGTGGCCGAGGTCTTTGGTGAGGTTCACTCTCGCGATTTCTATGCGCCAAAGCACGAATTGATCTTTGACGCCATCATCTCGCTGTTCAGCAAGGGCGAACCAACCGACGTCATCACCGTCACCGACGAACTCATGAAGAACGGCAAGCTGGTTCAGGCTGGCGGCGCCGATTACCTGCACACCCTTACCTCAATCGTTCCAACCGCCGCAAATGCCGGTTTCTACGCAAAAATCGTGGCCGAGAAGGCAACTCTGCGCCGACTGGTTGAGGTGGGCACTCGCATCGCGCAATCGGGCTACGACAACGAAGGTGAAGTCACCGACCTGGTCAACAAGGCCCAAAACGAGATCTACTCGGTTGTTTCTATGGGTGGTGGCGACGAGGTTTCCGACCTGAGCGTTGCCATCGACGACGCCGTGCGCGAGATCGAGGCTGCTCAGAGTCGCGGCGGCCAGCTGGTCGGCGTTCCAACCGGATTTGTCGAGCTCGACGAGAAGACTCACGGTCTTCACGGCGGTCAGCTCGTGCTTATCGCGGCTCGCCCAGCGGTCGGTAAGTCGACCTTTGCCCTCGACATCGCCAGAAACGCAGCCATTCGCAACCGACAGGCCACCGTCGTGTTCTCGCTAGAAATGACCCGCGCCGAGATTGCCATGCGCATGATTTCGGCTGAAACCTCGATTCCGCTGCAAAACCTGCGTAAGGGCACCATCGGCGACACCGACTGGGCGCGATTTGCCCAGGTGCGCAGCCAAATCAACGATGCGCCGCTCTACATCGACGACAGTCCAAACCTCACCCTCGTTGAGATTCGAGCAAAGTGCCGCCGCCTGGCCCAGCAACTCGACCTCAAGTTGATTGTGATCGACTACATCCAGCTGATGAGCTCGGGCAAGAAGGTCGAAAGCCGTCAGCAAGAGGTCTCTGAGTTCTCGCGTGCGCTCAAGTTGCTTGCCAAAGAGCTCAAGATTCCGGTGGTGGCGCTCTCGCAGCTAAACCGTCAGTCAGAGCAGGGCGGTTCAAACAAGCGCCCCGAAATCTCGCAACTTCGCGAATCGGGCTCGCTCGAACAAGACGCCGATGTCGTGATTCTGTTGCACCGTGAGGGTCTGGGCGAGCCACAGCATCCCCGCGCCGGAGAGGCCGACCTCATTCTGGCTAAGCAGCGAAACGGACCAACGGGCACCGTTGTGGTTTCTTTCCAAGGCATGTATTCGCGCTTCGTCAATATGAAACACTCATAGGGTGCGTTTAAACTCGGGCTTCAGATCGGCGATTAGCTTTGCTGTCGCGGTCTTAGTTATCTTCAACCAAGGCCATTACGTCGAACTGAGCCTGATTGCGCTTGCCGCGTTCGGCCTGCTGTTAGGCATCACCCAGATTTTCCTTAGCCTGTTCGCCAAGCAGGCCCTGACCGCAATCGAAATCGTGCCGCTCGCCGTCATTTCGTTCACCGTCGGTGCTCTCGCCCTGCTGGTTCTGCTGCAGAACCAGACGATGCGCTACGACCCCGCGCTGACCACCGAGGAGTTCCGCTGGCTGGTGACCGGTTGGGCTGTCACTACCGGAGCGTTCGAGCTTTACCTCGCGCGCCGCATGGGCATCCGCACCCCATTTGGTCGCGATCAGCTGATTACCTCGCTCATGACTTTGACCCTGGGCATGGTTTTTCTCGTTCTTCCGCTGGATCGCACGACTACGGTCGGCCTATTTGCCACCTACCTGGCAATCAGCGCGGTTCACCTGGGAATCTCGGCAGCAGGGCCCAAGCACCTCGAGGCCGAAACTGCCGATTCGGCAAAGTAGGCTAGAGACATGGCAAAACTCCTTCCGAAGAACAACGCTGTCGGCGTGCGCATCTACCTGACCTTTGCTGCAGTTGTCGGAACCGGCGTTGGGCTGCTCTGGTTTGCCGGAGTTCGCAAGCCTATGGATGCACTCGTTGCAGCCGGAATTGCCTTTATCGTCACTCTCGTTGGCGTCGCAACCCTCGCGCTTGCTGTCAAAGACGACGAAATCGACCCTGACAAGCCGCGCCTGAAGTAACCGGCGTTCGACCTCGGTGGTCGGTACTAGCTAGGCGTTGCGGTCTCAGCAGAAGCACTCGATTATTCGAGAGCCGCATCCACCATCGCCTTGGCGGCAACCTGAACCTGCTTCAGGTGCTCCTCGCCCTTGAAAGATTCGCCGTAAATCTTGTAGACGTTCTCGGTGCCCGACGGGCGAGCCGCAAACCACGCACTCTCGGTCTCGACCTTTACTCCGCCAAGGGCAGCGCCGTTGCCTGGGGCATGCGTCAGGATGCGCAGCACGCGCTCGCCGGCTAGCTCGGTTGCGGTCACGTCATCGGCCGAAAGTTTGCCGAGGCGGGCCTTTTGCTCGAGGGTGGCCGGGGCATCGATGCGTGCGTAAGCGCTGGCTCCGAACCTCTCGGTCAGGCCCCGGTAGTGCTCGGTGGGGGTTTTGCCGGTGACCGCGGTAATCTCGCTAGCCAGTAGCGCGAGAATAAGGCCGTCTTTGTCGGTCGACCAGGCCTTGCCATCTCGGCGCAAGAAGCTCGCACCCGCGGATTCCTCGCCCCCGAAGCCAACCGAACCATCGATCAGCCCGGGCACGAACCACTTGAACCCGACCGGCACCTCGATCAACCGGCGGCCGAGTTGGGCAACAACGCGGTCGATGATCGAAGAAGAGACCATGGTTTTGCCAACCGCGGCATCGGAGGCCCAACCGGGCCGGTTCGCAAACAGGTAGTCAATCGAAACAGCAAGAAAGTGGTTCGGGTTCATCAGACCGCCGTCGCGGGTGACGATTCCGTGCCGATCGGCATCAGCATCGTTGCCGGTCGAGATGTCGTAGCGGTGACGCCCGTCGATCAGGCTCGCCATCGCGAAGGGCGAAGAGCAGTCCATGCGAATCTTGGCGTCCCAGTCGAGGGTCATGAAGCCGAACTGAAAGTCGACCTTGGGGTTCACCACGGTTAGGTTCAGCGAGTAACGGTCGGCAATCGCACCCCAGTAGTCGACCGAGGCACCGCCCATCGGGTCGGCTCCGATGCAGACTCCGGCATCGCGAATCGCATCCATGTTGACCACATCGGCCAGCTGCGAAACGTAGTTGTCGAGAAAGTGAAACTTGACGGGATGCGGCTTGGCGCGCTTGACCTCGCGCATTCCGCCCAGCACGATCTCGTTGGCCCGAGCCGCGATCCAGTTGGTGGCGTCGCTATCGGCTGGTCCGCCGTGCGGAGGGTTGTACTTGAAGCCACCGTCGCTTGGCGGGTTGTGGCTCGGGGTGATCACGATTCCGTCGGCCAGGGTGCGGTCGCCCGGCAGTTTGCCCTCGTTGTGGTTGATGATCGCGACCGAAACCGCAGGGGTCGGGGCGTAGCCGCCTGACGCATCCACCATCGCAATCACGTCGTTGCCGGCCAGCACCTCGAGGGCAGTCTGCTCGGCCGGGCCAGAGAGCGCGTGGGTGTCTTTGCCCACATAGATCGGCCCGTGGATGTTCTCGCGGTGGCGGTATTCGACAATCGCCTGGGTGATTGCGGCGATGTGGTCTTCGTTGAAACTGGCGTTGAGTGAGGTGCCGCGGTGGCCGCTGGTTCCGAACGCTACCTTCTGCTCTGGATTCGTGCAGTCAGGGTGAAGTTCGTAGTACAGACCAATCAACTGGTTCACATCGATGAGGTCTGATTCCGAAGCCTTTTGGCCTGCGCGTTCGTTCATGAACCTATTTTGGTGGCTAACCTTTACCTATGGCATCACAGCGCAGTAACGGTTCAAGCAAGCGCACCTACTCATTCTTGGGTCCGGTGGGCACCTTTACCGAGCTCGCGCTGGCCCAGGTTGCCGAGGCCAAGGGGGCGATTCACAAGCCGGTCGCGCACGTGCAAGAGGCAATCGATGATGTGCTTGCTGGGCGTGCAGTGCGAGCCGTGATTCCGGTCGAGAACTCGGTCGAGGGCGGCGTGACCGCAACCTTGGATGCGCTCGCCGCGACCGAAGGAATCCGCATATATGGCGAGTACCTCGTGCCGGTGACCTTCAACCTTGTGGCCGCGCCGGGAGTCAAGCTCGAGAGCATCCGCAGCGTCGCAACGCATCCCGTTGCCTATGCGCAATCGCGCAAGTGGCTGCTCGAGCACCTGCCGAGTCACACCCACATCCTCGCCTCTTCGACCGCTGCTGCTGCGGCAAGCCTGCTAACCGACAAGCCGCTGGCGGATGCCGCAATCGCCGCATCCACGATCACCGACCACTACAAACTTCGCGTTCTGGCCAAGAACATTGGCGAGAACAAGCACGCCCAGACCCGGTTCATTCAGATTGGTTTGGCTGGCCAGGTGCCGGCCCGAACCGGTCGCGACAAGACCTCGGTGATTGTCGAACTGCCGTCGGATGTGCCGGGCGCACTGCTCGCGATGCTCGAACA
>CAYTNT010000076.1:0-4776 GCA_964439235.1 uncultured Rhodoluna sp.
ATCAGGAACATCACCGCGGCGAGCAGCTGGTAGTCCATCATGTCTCGCGCGCTCAGAATCTCGAACCCGAGGCCCGAATCCGGCCCCAGCATCTCAGCCGGAACCAGCACGATCCAGGCAACGCCAAGCGCCAGTCGAAGGCCGGTCAGCACGTTCGGGCGAATCGCCGGAATCACGATGGTTTTCAATGCCTCAAAACGGGATGCGCCGAGCGACCGCGCAAGCAAGCGCCAGTTCGGGTCGATCGCCTTGATGCCAGCGGCGGTGTTGAGTGCGATCGGCCAAACCGCGGCGATGGCAATCAGGAACACGGCAGGCGCGGTGCCGACGCCGAACAGCACGATTGCCACCGGCGCCCACGAGAGCGGTGAAACCATGCGCAGAAACTGGATCACCAACGATGCCGATTGCTCAACTCTGCGCAGAGAACCAAACAGCAAACCAAGGGTCAGACCGACCACGGTTGCAATCAGCAGGCCGAGGCCGAGGCGCTCCAACGTGACACCGATCGAACCCCAGATGTACCCGTCGGCGAAGACGCGCTGCAGGGCCGCAAGGGCATCCAGCGGACTCATGTTGCTGAGGATTGGGTTGTCGACGGCGAGCACGTCTGTGCCCCACCACCACAGCACGATGGCAGCGATGGTGGTGCTCAGGCGAAGCGCGAAGGTCAGCATTACGGCTTGATTTCCTCGGTGCGAACCAGTCGGCGCGGCAGCCCGAACTTGGCATTGCCACCAGCTTTGCGAATCGCTGACTCGGCCAGACCGACCGCAACGATGTCGCGATGCGCGGTGGTGAGGTTGATTCGGTTCAGGAACGAGTTATCGCCAACCACAACCGTCTTGCGCAGCTCGGTGACCAACGCCTGGGTGTAGCTAGGGAATGGGAACGGCTTGAAGTCGATGCGCTTCGAACCCCAGGCGCGGTTGCGAATCGCGGTCGGGTACTTGGCGGCGGGGTAGTAGTTCAAGGCGCGCTGAATCGACTCGCGTGATTGCGGCAGGTAGCCGTTGTCCTTCAGCACACCGGCTGCAATCGTGCGGTTCTTCTGAATCTCGAGCTGGGCCGCAACGATGCTGTCGGCCACGGCCTGAGCTGCGGTCGGGTTGTTGGCGACGAGGTCACCGCGAACCACGGTTACGCAGCAGGCGTGCTCGCGCCAGACATCGCCGGTGAAGCGCAGGATCTTGCCAATTCTGGTGGTTTCGGCAAGCGCATTGAACGGCTCGGCCACGATGTAACCGGCCACGCTTCCGTTCGCGAGTGCCGCAGGCATGTCGGCCGGCGGCAGCACGATTAGCTTGACCTCTTTCTTTGCCGCATCCGCGTTTCCGGTCACTACCGGGGTGAGGCCGTCCTTGCGGAACAGCTGCTGCAGAACAACGTTGTGCAGCGAGTACCAGAACGGAACAGCAACCGTCTTACCGGCCAGGTCGCCGATTCGGTTGATCGAGTTTGCAACCGTCAGGGCCGAGCCGTTGGTATGGTTCCAAGTAAGAATCTTGATGTCCTGGTTCGACGCAAACTTCAGTTGAATCGCAAGTGGCATCAGCAGGTGAATCACGTCAACGCGCTTGGCGAGAAAAGCCTCGACCAGGCTTGGCCAGCTGCGGAACAGAGTCGGCGCCGAGGTCTGGATGCCGTTGCGCTTGAAGAATCCGCCATCGTGGGCGATCAGCAACGGTGAGGCATCGGTAATCGGCAGGTAGCCGATCTTCAGGCTGGCGAGGTTGGCGGCCTGGGCCGGCGACTCGCCCCAGCCCTGAACACCCAGAGCGGTTGCGGCGGCACCGACGCTGGCAAGGCGAACCAGGGTGCGTCGGCTGAAGTGACCCTGCTCGTGAAGGGCAGCCTCGTGGGCCAGGTGTTCGAATTCGTTGCAGTTGGTCATTTGGTTCTCTCTGTTTTTGGACGACTAGATGGAGTATTCGAGGGCCGCGATGATTTCTGCCTTGGATGCGGCCTCGCCGCGATACTCGGTCAGCGGCTGGCCGGGTTCGCCAAGCAGCACGATTCGGTCGCCAAGAATGACGGCCTCATCGATGTCATGCGTGACCAGAACGATGGTGAGCTTTAGGTGCTCGCGAAGGTCGAGCAGCCAGCGCTGGAGCCCGGCGCGCGTTGCCGCATCCAGTGCCGAAAAAGGTTCGTCGAGCAGAAGCAGTTCGGGGTTGGTGATGATCGTTCGGGCAATCGCTACGCGCTGCGCCTGGCCACCCGATAGTTCGCTGACGCGGTGCTCGGCCAGTTCGCTGATGCCAAGGGTGGCGAGTAGCTCGTCCACTCGTGCATCTAGTTGGCGTTTGGTGACAACGGTGTTGCGCGAGCGAATCGCTTTGAATCGGTAGCCCAACTTCACGTTCTCGCGCACCTTGAGCCAGGGCAGCAGAAGCGGTTGCTGAAACACGAGTCCGCTGGTGCCGACGGCTAGGCGACCGGCAGAGACCTCGGCCAGCCCGGCAAGCGCGTGCAGCAGGGTGGTCTTTCCGCGACCTGAGCCGCCGACCACGGCCAAGATCTCGCCGTACTTCACCTGAAGATCGAGGTTTTCGATGATTGTCTTGGCTCGTTTGCCCGAACCGCGACGAATGGTTACGCCTTCGAGGACAGCTGCGAAATCTCCCATCGCAGGCTCCCTTCGGTTGGCGCTTGAACACTCAGAAACAGGCTTTCGCGGATGCGTCTCGAGGTTGCGCTCGCGGTGTAGTAACCGCGACCGCCAACGGTGGCCAGCTCGACTCGGGTGGTTGCCTGAGCGAGCTCGGCCGCGTTGAGGCGCAACTTCAAGAACTCGAGCGGAGCAAAGCCCGGTGCCGGCGCTGGGTAGGTCTCGAGCTGCTCGGTCAGGCGTGCCTGCTCTGACTCGAGTCGAGCGAGTTCATCCTCGAACTGGGCCAGGTCGCTGGCGAACGGAGCTAGTGAATTTGACCCCCTAATGGCCTCAATTGATGCACGAATTAGACCCAAGCAGAACGCGGTCTGTAGCACCAGAAAACGCGGGCGCATCTGACCCAAGAACGCTCCGGCATCTCGGGTGAGCACGTTCGAGATGCCTAAGCGAAGACCTTCGAAGCGAACAGTGCCGGATGCGGTTGCGTTCAGTGCCAGCAGCTCGCCGGCAGGCTTCACGTTGATGCCGGGCAGGTCGAGAGTCGCTGCAAACAGCACGCGCTCCTCGGTGGTTTCGTTGCGAGCCGCGAACACAATCAGGGTGTCGCTGTAGAGGTTTGACGCCCAAGGAATCACACCTGAGATCACGAACTCGCCATCGACCTCTTCGAAGATGATCGGCAGCAGTTCTTTGCCGCTGCGATCGGCCAGCGCGGTTGCCAGTGCGGTCGAACCAACTCGAGAACCCGAGCGAAGCTGAGGCAGAAACTCGCTGCGCAGGTCGGCGCTAGCCCAGCGGTCAACGTACTCGGTGGTCATGCGGTGCGACCAAGTTACAAAGGCTGTGCTGAGGCACTTCTCGGCAAGCGCCGTGATGACTTTCGCCTGCTGCGCGATCGGCAGATCGCTGTCGGACAGCCCGTGCGATGTTGCCCCCTGAGCCACCAGGCCCAACAGGGTCTCGCGAAGGTTGCCCTCGGTCTGATCGACCTCGCCGGCTCGCTGCTCAACCGCCTCGACGATAGCGTCGATGTTCAAGGCTTGCGCCGTGGTCATGGTTAGGCCTCGAGCTTGTGCAGGCGGCTAATCGGGGTGTCAACGACCTCGCGAGCGGCAACAACTGCCTCTTCGCTGTCGCCGTCATAGAAGCACAGGCACTTGACCATGTCCTCGCGAACATAGGTGCGCAGGAACTTCACGTCGGTGATGTCGTTGTAGAGCGGTGACTTCTCTTTCTTGCGAGCGAGGTACTTATCCATGGTTAGGCCCTCTGGAAAGTCCCACTCGACGAGGTACTGACCCGGCTTGCGCAGCTTCTTTACGTCTTCGAGTTCGGCACCTACCAGGCGCACCTGCGCGAGGTCGTCAACGGTGAGTCCGGCGTCGGTCAGATCCGCGCGAAGGGCAACCTGGTCTGCGTGCTCGATAACAGCGAAAACGCGGGCGTGATCGGCAGTGACCTGGCTCTCGATGAACTCGCCACCAGATTTCGCGGCGGCAGCTTCGATAGCGCTCAAAACCTCATCAAATGGCTTGCTCTGGGCGATTGCCGCGGTCTCGAGCTCTGCAACAAATAGTGGCATTTCAGGCATCCGTTCGTCTTCTAATTCCGGTGCGCGAGGCACCTGCGAAATCATTGTTTGAACGAAAAGTTACCTGTGTTTCAGGCGGTTTTGGCTTGTGTTACAAACCGTTGAGCCTTGTTACCGATTGTGACAAACGGGGTTGTCTAATCGAGCATTTGACTGGATGCCAACTGGCGATACAGCGGCGTCGATTCGAGAAGTTGTGCGTGGGTTCCGCTTCCGACCACCTTGCCGTTTTCGAGCACGATGATCTGATCGCTGTCGACCACCGTCGACAGCCGGTGGGCAATCACGATCATGGTGCGATTGCGGGCTACCGCGTCGATCGCATCCCGCATCATCTGCTCGTTTAGGCCATCGAGCGCCGAGGTGCTCTCATCGAGCAGCAGAATCGGCGGGGCTGCCAACAGCGTGCGCGCAATCGCCAGGCGTTGACGCTCGCCACCCGAAAGCATGATTCCGTTTTCGCCGACCTCTGCATCGAGGCCGCGCGAGTCGCGCTCGAGCACGCCCAATAGATTCACCTCTTCGAGCACGGTGCGCAGTTGCTCGTCGGTTGCGTCTGGGGCACCGATCA
>CAYTNT010000077.1:0-4731 GCA_964439235.1 uncultured Rhodoluna sp.
CCACCATGTCGAAGACCGGTTCTTTGTCTTCTTGCAGATCGCGGTTGTAGGCCAGCGGCAAACCCTTGAGAGTCGCTAGCAAGCCGGTTAGGTCACCGATTAGGCGACCGGCCTTGCCGCGTGCTAGTTCTGCGATGTCAGGGTTCTTCTTCTGCGGCATGATGCTCGAACCGGTCGAGTAGCGATCGCTTAACTTGATGTAGTCAAACTCTGCCGATGCCCAAATGATGATTTCTTCGCTGAACCGGCTGAGGTTGATTCCGATCAGGCTGGCGATGAAGGCGAATTCGGCCACCACGTCGCGGGATGCGGTTGCGTCGATTGAGTTCTGGGTAGGTCCAGCCAAGCCCAGCTCTCTTGCCACCAGGTTTGGGTCGAGACCGAGGGTGTTTCCGGCGAGCGCACCTGCGCCGTAAGGCGATAGCGTGGCTCGCTTGGACCAATCCTGCAGACGCTCTAGGTCGCGAGCCAACGGCCAGGCGTGAGCGAGCAGGTGGTGCGATAGCAGAACCGGCTGGGCGTGCTGGAAGTGAGTGCGGCCAGGCATTGCAACGCCAAGGTTCTCTTCGGCTCGGGTGAGCAGAACATCAATCAGCTGTCGAACCAGTGCGGCGATGTTGGCCGACTGGTCGAGAAGATAGGTGCGAATCAGAGTTGCAATCTGGTCGTTGCGACTGCGGCCGGCGCGAACTTTTCCGCCAAGTTCGGCACCCGAGATCTCGATGAGTCCTCGCTCGAGTGCGCTGTGTACATCCTCATCGGATTCGCGTGGCTGGAAGGATCCGGTCTCGACGCGTCGCAGAAGTTCGACTAGGTCGCGATCGAGTTTCTCGATCTCTGGAACGGAGAGGTAGCCGGCGGCGTGCAGGGCACGAATGTGGGCTCGAGTGCCAGCGATGTCGTACTTGGCCAAGCGCCAATCAAAGTGCACTGAGCGGCTCAGTGCGGCAAGTGCATCGGCTGGGCCGCCATCAAAACGACTCCCCCACAGGGAGTTTGCTGATTCTGACATTGCTACTCGTTTCAAATTCTTAGGCGTGAACGCCAATTCTTGGATTAAGTCTAGTTAGCGGTTCCAGCGACGGTCGGTTCGAATGAGGCTCGTTTGGGTGCTGGCTCGGATTACTCGAGTCAGGCTGGGTTCTAGCGACTAACCTCGTCGAGCCAAACCATCAGGGCCTTCTGAGCGTGGAGTCGGTTCTCGGCTTCGTCCCAGATGACTGAGCGTGGCCCGTCGATGACCTCGGCCGAAACCTCGTAGCCGCGGTATGCGGGTAGGCAGTGCAGGAAAATCGCATCCGCATCGGCTTTGGCAAACATTTCGCTGTCGATGGTGAAACCGGCGAAGTCACGAATGCGCTGCTCTTTTTGGTCTTCCTGGCCCATAGAAATCCAGGTATCGGTGGCAACCACGTCAACGCCCGAGATAGCGAGCGCCGGGTCACCGAAGACCTCGACCGAACCACCCGTGGTCGCGGCAATCGCCGATGCGCGCTGGACGATGGCGTGGTCTGGTTCGAATCCCGCTGGGCTAGCTACTCGCACGTGCATACCCGCCATCGCGCCACCGATCAGGTAGCTGTTCGCCATGTTGTTGGCGGCATCGCCGATGTAGGCAAACTTGAGGCCCGCCAACTTGCCTTTGTGCTCGGTGATAGTCATCAGGTCAGCGAGAATCTGGCACGGGTGGTAATCGTCGCTTAGCGAGTTGATCACCGGCACCGTCGAGTTCGCGGCCATCTCGTTCAGGCCCGCCTGCGAATAGGTGCGCCAGACGATCTGAGCGACCTGTCGGGTCAACACTCTAGCTGTGTCGGCGACAGATTCCTTGCCGCCCATTTGGCTGGTTTGCGCATCGATAATCAGCGGTGCACCGCCCAGGTCAGAAACGCCCACCGAGAAGGAAACGCGGGTGCGCGTTGAGGTCTTGTCGAAGATCAGGGCAACGGTTTTGGGGCCGGCGAACGGGCGCTGCGAATACGGAGCCTGCTTCAGCGCAATCGCGCGACGAATGATCTCGGCCTGTTCGGCTGGGGTGATGTCGTCGTCTTTGAGGAAGTGGCGAACCATTTCGGGCCTCTCTCTTGCCGTGAAAATAAAAACTTAGCGGATTACGGAATCACCATGGTGCCGAAACCGGAGGTTGTGAAAATCTCGAGCAGGATGCTGTGGCGCGCGCGACCGTCAATCACGTGGGCGCGTGGGACTCCGCCCTGAACCGCCGCGAGGCAGGCCTGCATCTTCGGGATCATGCCCGACTCAAGCGTTGGCAACAGCGCTGAAAGTTCTTCGGTGCTGATTTCACTCACCAGCGAATCGGTATTTGGCCAGTCACTGTAGAGCCCCGGCACGTCGGTGAGAACCATGAGCTTCTCGGCACCGAGAGCTACCGCGAGTGATGCCGCAGCCAAGTCGGCGTTTACGTTGAGCAACTGGCCGTCTTTATCTGGAGCGACCGTAGAAACCACCGGGATGCGACCCGCATCCAGGGCTTCGAAGACGATGCGCGGATTCACCTGGGTGACCTCGCCGACCAGGCCAATATCCACCGGCCCCGCTTCACCGTCGAGAATGGTCTTTTCGGCTTTGAAGAGATTGGCATCCTCACCAGACATAACGGTGGCGTCTGCCCCAGCAAGCTGCATCAGACGCGCGAGCTCAGCACTGATTTGATCGCGCAGCACATCGCGCACGACACCGATGGTTTGCTCGGTGGTTACTCGAAAGCCGCCTTTGAACTCGCTCTCGATGCCGAGCTCGGCAAGGCGCGCGGAAATCTGCGGGCCACCACCGTGAACCACCACCGGCTTGATACCAACCCAGCGCAGGTAAGCCATGTCCTGAGCGAAAGCTGCCTGCAGGTCAGCGTCCACCATCGCATTGCCGCCGAACTTGACCACGACGATCTTGCCGTGAAAGCTCTGCAGCCACGGCAAGGATTCGATGAGGGTGTTTGCTTTTAACTCGATGAGAGCCTGGTCGGATTGGGCTGAAGGAATCATTAGCTTGAGTATGCGCTGTTCTCGGTGACGTATTCGTGGGTCAGGTCGTTGGTGTAAATGGTCGCAGTCTGGTCGCCGGCATTCAGCGAGATTTCGATGTGCACCCGGCGCGGGGTTAGGTCAACCAGTTCGCGCGGTTGGTCTGGTTGGCCGTGGCGCGAGACGCTCACACCATTGATGCTGACGTCGATGTTGTATGGGTCAAAGGCTGCATCGGTTACGCCTACGGCAGCCAGGATTCGACCCCAGTTCGGGTCGTTTCCGTAGATCGCTGCCTTGAACAGATTGTTGCGAGCGACCGAGCGACCGACCTTGACGGCATCCTCGACGGATGCTGCGTTGGTGACCTCGATCTCGATGTCGTGGCTGGATCCTTCTGCATCGGTTAGCAGCTGCTGAGCGAGTTCGTGGCAGACGAAGATCAGCGCTGCGGTGAACTCTTCGATTTCTGGGCGGATGCCGCTGGCACCCGAAGCCATCAGCGTCACCTGGTCGTTGGTCGACATGCAACCATCGGAATCGAGGCGGTCGAATGTCACGGAAGTTGCTTGGCGCAACGCGGTGTCGAGTTCGGCCGAGCTAAGTTCGACGTCTGTTGTGATTACCACCAGCATCGTGGCGAGACCTGGAGCAAGCATGCCTGCGCCCTTGGCCATGCCGCCGATGTGCCAGCCGGACGGAGATGTGAACTGGGCTCGCTTCGGCACTGAATCGGTAGTCATGATCGCGAGCGAGGCCAGCTCGCCGCCGTCGGAGTCGAGTGCCGCCGAGGCATCCCGCACGCCTGAAAGCAGTTTGTCACGATCGAGCTGCTCACCGATGAGTCCGGTCGAGCAGACCAGCACATCGCCAGCGCTCACCTGGAGCGCGTCAGCCACCGCTTCGGCCGTAACGTGCGTGGTCTGGAACCCTTGAGGGCCGGTGTAGCAGTTTGCTCCGCCCGAGTTGAGCACGATTGCGCGAACTTGGCCATCTTTGATGACCTCTTTCGACCAAAGAATCGGATTTGCTTGACAGCGGTTGGTGGTGAACACGCAGGCGGCCGCTGAAATCGGGCCATCGTTTACAACCAGGGCCAGGTCGTGGTTGCCCGATGCCTTTAGCCCGCTCTTCACGCCAGTCGCGCGGAATCCCTTTGCTAGTGTCACGCTCATCGGCTTGTCCTTACTCTGCGGCTTCGTCTAAATCGTCTAGTTGGCTGTGTCTGCTGCTGAGGCGCCCTTGCCTAGCGCTAGACCATCGAGGCCCTCTTGCTCAGGCAAACCGAGCGCAATATTCATCGACTGAATCGCGGCACCTGCTGTGCCCTTGACCAGGTTGTCAATCACGCAAACCGAAACTAGGCGACCAACGTGCTCGTCGATGGCTAACCCAATCAGCGCGCGGTTCTCGCCGATGGTGTCGGCTGTAGAAGGGAACTGCCCGATTGGCGAGAGCCCGATGAACTGCTCTGCGCCGTAATGCTTTTCGAATGCCGCGCGAACGGCCTCGAGAGTTGCTACCGACTTGAGTTTGGCGGTGTTGACCGCGATGATGCCTCGCTCGAGCGATGCCAGCACCGGCGTGAAGGCGACTTCAACGTTCTGCCCCGCGGCCTTGCGCAGGTTCTGCTCGATCTCGGGAGTGTGACGGTGGATGCCGCCAACCTGGTAGGCGTTTGCGCTGCCGGTTGGCTCAACTTCGAACAGCTTCTCGGTGGCACCGCGACCTGCACCGCTGGTTCCGACGG
>CAYTNT010000078.1:0-4697 GCA_964439235.1 uncultured Rhodoluna sp.
AGGCGACCAGCTATGACGCGACGCTGGATGCCGTTGACGAGCACGGGCCCGACGTCCTGATCATCGATCTCGACCTGGGCGATGACACCACGCGCGGACTCAAGCTGGTGGAAGACATCGTCGAGCGGTTCCCGACCACAAAGGTTCTGGTGCTGGCTAACTCGCTCAGCGAGATGATTGTGGTCGAGGCGCTCAGACGCGGGGCCAGCGGCTACCTGTGCAAAGACGACATCAAGGCCGACGAATTGCAAAAAGGTGTGGCCGCGGTGCAGGCGGGCGAGACCGTGCTCGGTCGAGGAGTGGGCAATCTGGTTGCACGTGGGCTGGGCAGCCTGCACAAACCTCAGGAGCACCTGACCGACCGCGAGCTCGAGGTAATCCGGCTGGTAGCCCACGGTCAATCCAACAAGCAGATTGCCCACGCGCTGTTCTTGAGCGAGAGCACGGTCAAGTTCCACCTGCAAAACGCATCCCGCAAAATGGGCGTGCACAGACGTGCAGAGATCGCTCACCGAGCCACACTCGAGGGCCTGCTCTAAACGCTGCGGAATACGCCGGCCACCGCCCAAGTTAAACTTTTCTAATGACCAAAAACTTGCGCGTTGCGATCGTCGGCGCTGGCCCAGCCGGAATTTACGCAGGCAACATCCTGAAGAATCAACACCCAGAGGTGACCATCGACCTCTTTGATTCGCTGCCAGCACCCTACGGTTTGATTCGCTACGGTGTCGCCCCTGACCACCCGCGCATCAAGGGAATCGTCAACTCGCTGCACGAGATGCTGGCCGAGGGCTCGATTCGCTTCTTCGGCAACGTCACTTTCGGTCGCGACCTGACCATCGACGACGTGCGAGAGCACTATCACGCGGTGATCTTTGCAACCGGCGCAATCAAGGATGCCGAACTGCGCATCCCCGGTGTCGACCTCGATGGTTCTTACGGTGCCGCCGACTTCGTGAGCTGGTACGACGGCCACCCTGACTACCCGCGCACCTGGCCGCTCGAGGCCGAGCAGGTTGCGGTGCTGGGCAACGGAAACGTGGCTCTGGACGTCGCCCGCATGCTGGCCAAGCACGCCGACGACCTGCTGAGCACCGACATTCCCGCCAACGTTTATGAGGGCCTCAAGGCATCCCCGGTTACCGACGTGCACGTCTTCGGTCGCCGCGGCCCAGCCCAGATCAAGTTCACGCCGATTGAGCTGCGCGAACTTGGCGAGGTAGAAGACGTAGACATCGTTTTGTATGACGAAGACTTTCCAGAGGGCTGGTTCAACGAGGATGCCGAGGGCGTAACCAACCAGCACCGCGTGATGGCGCGCATCATCGAGAGCTGGCGCGAGCGTCAGGCCGAGCGTGCGGCTTCGGGTGCTCCGGCTGCGAGTCGCCGCCTGCACCTGCACTTCTTCTCATCACCGTCCGAGATTCTCGGCGCTGACGGCAAGGTCACCGGAATAAAGTTCGAGCGCACCAAACTCAACGCCGACGGCGCATCCGTTAGCCCAACCGGCGAGTTCGTCGAGTATCCGGTTCAGGCCGTCTATCGCGCGGTTGGTTACTTCGGCAGCGCACTGCCCGAGGTGCCTTTCGATGAGAAGTACGGTGTGATTCGCAACCAGGGTGGCCGCGTGATCGACGAAAGTGGCCAGCAGCTGCCAGGTCTCTACGCCACCGGTTGGATCAAGCGCGGCCCGGTAGGCCTGATCGGCCACACCAAGAGTGACGCATCCGAGACGATTGAAAACCTGCTCGCCGATGCGCCGAACTTCGTTGACCCAGCGACCCCAGAGTCGGATGCGCTGCTCGCCAAACTAACCGCGCGCGGTGTCGAGTACACCGACTGGGCTGGTTGGCAAAAGTTGGATGCCCACGAGCGCAACTTGGGTGCTGCGGATCAGTCGCCGGTTGAGCGTGAGCGTGTGAAGGTAGTCAGTCGCGAGGAGCAGGTCGCGATCTCGCGAGGCTAGCCCCGCCCAAAACAAGGCTTGGTAGCCCGATCTAGCGCGAAGCCTCTTCGTCGCCGTCTTCGGCCGAGTCGTCGCCTTCAGCGTCGTCTTCATCACCGTAAAGATCGGCCCACTTGTCGATTAGTTCTTCTTCGCTGTTTTGATCGGCAGTCGTGCCGAGTTCGCGCTCGAGAGCGCTCAGGTCGGTGTCTGGGCTGAAGTATTTCAGCTCGCGCGCAACCTTGGTGTGCTTTGCTTTTTGACGGCCACGGCCCATGCCGAGCCCCCTTACTGAAGACGATACAGACAAAAAACATGCGAGCTTGACCCGCAAAAACCTGCCAACAGTTTAGCAGTTAGCTGTTTAGGGCAAAAAGAGTTATCAACACCGCGAAGGTCGGCACCATAAGGTGCAACAGAAGGTTGTTGATCGCATCCGCCTTGCGGTCGCTCTGCCACAGCTCGGCGGTTTGTGCCGCCCAGGTGCTGAAGGTCGAGAGGCCGCCGGCAATTCCAGCCGAGACAATCAGTGTCCAGATGCCGAGGTCGAGTTGGTAGGCCACGGTCGCGATTACCGCACCCAGGGTGTTAGCCACGAGGATGCCCATTGGCACGCCCGAGCCCTCCCAGCGCGCAAGCAGCATCCTCACCACTGAGCCGAGGCCACCGCCGAGTGCGACGCCGACAAATATCAGAATTGCTGAGCTGTCTTGAGCGGTCATTAGCGGGCACCTCCTCGCTGGTTGAGTGACTTGACGCCCATGTAAATTGCAACGCCGAGGAAGAAGTGCAGCACCAGTGCGGTGAGTGGTCCGGCGCCGAGTTGCGGGTTGGCCAAGACGATCAGCATCAGCGACACCGCCGACATTGTCGTGAATGCTCCGCAGAAGCCCGCGCCGAGGAACGCGCGCGCCGAGTCACCGAACCGAGGCGAATAGTTCACGTAGGCGAGCAGGGCAACACCGAGCAGGTTTACCAGCAGAACCGGCCAAAGCTGGCTCCAGGCCAGTAGGTTTGCGGCAGCTGTGCCTAGCTCCTGTACATCGATGACTGGCTCGGCAATGGTCGCGATGCTGAATCGCGCTCCGGCACCTACGGCACCGCCGAGAAAAACCAGCCCAATCGTTTTTGCGGTCAATTGCATTTGAGGTTTAGCTCTCCGTGCTCGCAGTTTTCGCGGGTGAGGCATCCTTCATTTGGCGACGGGATGCGCTGCCGCCACCGAGGCTGAACGTGCTCAGCAAGCCGAGCAGCAAGAAGCCCGCGGCAAAGTACCCCGTGATGTGAACGCCCTGGGTGAAGGCTTCGTTGCCCGCGGTTACGATTTCAGCAGCCTGCGCTTCTGAGATAGGTGCGGTTGCACCGTACTTGAAGCCGAGGCCTCCAGTTACCTCGCCGAGTTTCGGCAAGGCGCCACCGGCGCTCTCGACAACGACGGTGCTCACTTCTTGAACCAAACCTTCTCGCTGCTCGGCAGCAATCGATTGAACGTATCCGGTCTGCTCAAGTTTGGTTTCACCGATGCTCTGCACCGAGGTGAACAGGGCCGTGCCGAGAACCGCGATGCCGAGCGCCGAACCGATCTGGCGAACAGTGCTCTGCGAACCAGAGGCCTGACCGATTTTGGCGGGTGGCACATCCACCATAATCACGCCGGTGAGCTGGGCGGTGGCAAGACCGACACCGATTCCGTAGAGCAGAAGGAACGGTGCGACCGCCCCCCAGCCGCCGTCGGTCGGAGCGAAGACTGCGATGCCGAGGACGCCGAGGAGTTCGAGAACGACACCGGCGCGCACCTGGGCTGCCGCACTGATTTTGCCGCTCAGCGCGCCGCCAACACCGGATGCCAGGAAGGCACCGCCGGCAAGCCAGAGCAGCACCAGACCGCTCGAGACCGCGCTCAAACCACCGACGTTTTGCAGCCACAGCGGAATCGCGAACAGCAGGCCAAACTCGCCCATCGAGATGATCATGGCCGCGATTGAACCATTGCGGAAGCTGGCAACCTTGAAGAGCCCCAGGTCGAGCAGTACGTTCTTGTTTGCTTTTTCGCGGGCGCGCTCCCAGATGACGAACAGCACGGTCGAGACGGCCGAGATCGCCAGGGCCACCGGAATGATCGAAATACCGTCTGTCGGCCAGGCGAAGTCGCCGATGCTGAAGACATTCTTGTCGCTGGCTTCCCACCAGCCGTAGACGCGTCCTTCAATGAGGCCGAAGACAAGCGTCGAGAACATCACGACCGAAATCAGGGCACCGACGTAATCGATGCCGCCTTCGCGTTGCGGCACCTTCGACTCGGCTACGAAAACAGCGAGGCCAACCAGAATCAGGATGCCCAGTGGCGCGTTGATGTTGAACGCCCAGCGCCAGTCGAAGTCGGTTGCCAGCCAGCCACCGAGCACCGGACCGATGGCCACCATGCCACCGATGGTCGAACCCCAGATTGCGAATGCGATGCCGCGTTCGCGACCCTCAAAGTTAGCGTTCACGAGCGAGAGCGTGGTCGGCAGCACCATCGCACCGCCGAAGCCCTGAACGATGCGAGCCAGAATCATGGCGTCGGCTGATTCGGCGAATCCAGCCCAGACCGAAGCCGCGATAAAGATTGTGATACCGATCATCAAGAGCCTGCGACGACCAATGCGATCGGCCAGCGAACCCCAAACCAGCAGCAGGGATGCGAATACCAGCACGTAGCTCTCTTGAACCCACTGAATCTGCGTGGAGGTCAGCTCGAGGTCGGCGATGA
>CAYTNT010000079.1:0-4518 GCA_964439235.1 uncultured Rhodoluna sp.
TTGCGGTCGAGATGCCGATGTCGCGCAGCTCGTACATCATCTGGTAGGTCAGGGTTCCCGACTTCGAGACCAGGCCGATTGGGCCCGAGCCAGAGATGTCGCTCGGGGTGATTCCCGCGTTCGACTTTCCTGGGCTGATGATGCCTGGGCAGTTCGGGCCAATCAGGCGGGTCTTCTCGCCCTTGGCCAAGTTGTATGCCCATGCCTCTGCCGAGTCGTGCACCGGGATGCCCTCGGTGATAGCAACAGCCAGCGGAATCTCAGCGTCAATCGCCTCGATCATCGCGGCCTTGGCGAAGGCAGGTGGAACGAAGATTACGGTCACGTTTGCGCCGGTCGCATCCATCGCCTCTTTGACGGTGCCAAACACCGGAAGCTGCTTGCCGTCAACGTCAACGGTCTCGCCAGCCTTGCGCGGGTTCACGCCACCGACGATGTTTGAGCCACCGGCGAGCATGCGGCGGGTGTGCTTCATGCCCTCGCTACCGGTCATGCCCTGAACGATGATTCGCGAGTTTTCGTTTAGAAAAATAGCCATTTTCGGATTCCTTCTTGTCTCTCGCGCTTATGCGTTGTGGGCCAGTTCGGCGGCCTTGTCGGCTGCGTCATCCATGGTTTCGACAACGGTCACCAGCGGGTGGCCGAATTCTGCGAGGATGCGTCGACCCTCGATTACGTTGTTGCCGTCGAGGCGAACGACCAGCGGCTTGGTTGCCTTGCTGCCGAGAGTGTTCAACGCGCCGACGATGCCGTTGGCGACAGCGTCACAGGCGGTGATTCCACCGAAGACGTTTACGAACACGCTCTTGACCTGTGGGTCGTTGAGGATCAGGTCGAGACCATTTGCCATGACCTCTGCCGAAGCGCCACCACCGATGTCCAGGAAGTTCGCTGGCTTGACGCCGCCGTGCTTCTCGCCCGCGTAGGCAACCACGTCGAGGGTCGACATAACGAGACCGGCACCGTTTCCGATTACACCGACCTCACCGTCGAGCTTGACGTAGTTGAGGTCGAGCGCCTTGGCCTTGGCCTCTAGCGGGTCAACTTTCGCGATGCTTACCTGCTCGCGACCCTCGTGACGGAACTCAGCGTTGTCGTCGTATGAAACCTTGCCGTCGAGAGCGAGGATCTCGCCGCCCTTGGAAAGAACCAGCGGGTTCACCTCGACGAGGGTGGCATCCTCGTTCTTGAAGACGTTCCAGAGCTTGACGAAAACCGGTGCGACCTTGGCTGCGGTCTCGTCGTCGAATCCACCCTGCTTGGCGATCGCAAGTGCGGTGTCGAGGTTGATGCCCTCGAGAGCGCTAACTGGCACCTTGGCCAGAGCCTCTGGGCGCTCAACTGCGAGCTGCTCGATCTCCATGCCACCCTCGACGCTGCACAGCGCCAAGAAGGTGCGGTTCGAACGGTCGAGCAGAATCGAGAAGTAGAACTCCTTGTCGATGGATGCGCCCTGCGCAATCATCACGCGCTTTACAACGTGGCCCTTGATGTCTAGGCCGAGAATCTTGCTCGCGGCTTCCTTGGCCTCGGCTGGGCTGTGGACTACCTTCACACCGCCGGCCTTACCGCGGCCACCGACCTGAACCTGGGCCTTGACCACTACGGTTCCACCGATTTTGGCTGCTGCTGCTTCTGCCTCTTCTGGGGTGTCTGCAATCAGACCCTGCAGCACAGGAACTTGGTAGGCCTCGAAAAGATCGCGCGCCTGATACTCAAATAGATCCACTTTTGATTTCCGATCAGAAAAAAGACGGTTAACGGTCTAAGTTTAGGGGTTTTCGACTAGAGCTTCTCGATGGGCGCAACCTTCACCAGAAGGCGTTTTGTGCCCACCTGAGGAAAGTGAATTTCGGCGGTTTGACGGGCACCTTCGCCTGTTGTCGTTAGCACTCGGCCCTCGCCGAAGTCGGCGTGTTTGACCCGATCGCCCACTGCGAGCTGAAGACCCTCGTTGTTGCGAACGGTGGTCACCGAGGACTTCCATTCGGTCTTTGGTTTTGGAGTGCTGCTGCCGGCAGCCGAACCGTATCCCTGCGAATCGGCGATTGATTCGCGATAGCGATAGCCCTGCACCTGCTTGCGGGCACCAGACTCGCGCCAGTCGATCAGGTGCTGCGGGATCTCTTGCAGATAGCGCGACGGCGTCGACGCATCGGATTCGCCAAACGTGGTGCGGGTCAGCGCGAGGCTCAGGTAAAGACGCTTGCGGGCGCGAGTAATGCCCACATAAAAGAGCCTGCGCTCTTCGGCCAATCCACCCGGAGCGATAAACGACATCTTGTGCGGAATCAGCCCCTCTTCGATGCCGGTCAGGAACACGGCTTCGTACTCGAGACCCTTAGCGGTGTGCAGGGTCATGAGCGAGACGGTTCCGGATTCGTCGTCGATGTCGTCGGCGGCTGCAACCAGAGCCACCTCGTTCAAGAAGTCGGGCAAGCGACCCTCAGGGTTATTGCGACCGAATTCCTTGGCCACCGAGATAAGTTCTTCAAGGTTTTCGGCACGCGCTTCGTCTTGCGGATCGCGGCTGGTGCGAAGAATCTCGAGGTAGCCGGTCTTGGCCAGCACGTGCTTCAAGATCTGCTCGACCGATTCGGTCGGCACCAAAGCCTCGATTTCGTCAAGCAATTCGGCGAGCTGCTTGATGGCGGCGTTGATCTTCGGGCCGAAACCGATGGTGTCAGCATAAGAAAGTGCCTGACGCACCGAGAGGTTGTTCTGCGCGGCAAAGTTAGCGATTTGCGCCTCGCTGGCCTCGCCGATTCCGCGCTTCGGAACATTCAGGATGCGCCGAGTCGCCAGGTCGTCACGCGTGTTCGCGATGGCCACCAGGTACGCCATCGCATCCTTGATCTCTTGGCGCTCATAGAACTTGGTGCCGCCAACGACGCGATACGGCAGCGCGGCGCGAATGAAGATTTCTTCAAGGGCACGCGTCTGCGAGTTGGTTCGGTACATCACCGCAATCTCGCGGTAGTCGATTCCGTCGGCGTGCAGGCGGGCAATTTCGTCTGCGACGAACTGTGCCTCGTCGTGTGCCGAGTAACCCGTGAAGCCTACGATCTTCTCGCCGTCGCCCGAGTCGGTCCAGAGGTTTTTGTTTGGCCGATCGAAGTTGTTCGAAATCACCGCGTTGGCGGCGCTCAGGATGTTCTGGCTCGAGCGGTAGTTCTGCTCGAGCAGGATCGTGCGCGCGCCGACGAAGTCTTTCTCGAACTCTGAGATGTTGCGAATGTCGGCACCGCGGAACGCGTAAATCGACTGGTCTGAGTCACCGACCACGGTGAGGGATGCCGGTTCGGGCAGAGCACCGGTGCGCGGGTCGATGAGGTCGGGGTACTGGTGCACCAAATCTGCATCGATTGGTCGGGTTAGTTCGCGAATCAGAGCGTACTGGGCGTGGTTGGTGTCTTGGTACTCATCGACCAGGATGTGTCTGAACTTGCGCTGGTACTGCGCAGCAACGTCGGGGTGATTGCGAAACAGAAAGACGGTCTCGCCGATTAGGTCGTCGAAGTCGAACGCGTTGTTGCGACGCAGCTCGGCCTGATAGCGCAAGAAGATTTCGGCAATCGCGCGCTGAACCGGATCGGCGGTGTCGATGTTTCGCGCGAAGCCCTCGGCGTCGTTGAGCTCGTTCTTGGCATTCGAGATCACCGAGGCAACGGCAGCCGGAGTCAACTTGTGAATGTCGGCACCGAGGTCTCGAATCAGACGCTTGAGAATCGCTCGCGAGTCACCTGAGTCATAGATGGTGAAGTTCGAATCGTGCCCGAGTCGTTCGCTCTCGCGGCGCAGAATCATCACGCAAGCCGAGTGGAAAGTCTTGATCCACATTCCGTCGGCCTCGCCGCCGAGCAGGTGTCGAATTCGCTCGCGCATTTCGGCTGCGGCCTTGTTGGTGAAGGTGATGGCCAGAATCTGGCTCGGCCACGCCTCTTTATTGGCCAGCAGGTGTGCGATGCGGTGGGTCAAAACGCGGGTCTTGCCCGAGCCGGCACCGGCCACAATCAGCAGGGCTGGGCCACGGTGTTCGACCGCTGCTCGCTGCTGTGGGTTCAGCCCCTCGAGCAGTTCGTCGGGCTTTGCAGAAGAATTAAACGGGATGCCAAAACTCGCCGAATCCACCGGCTTGGCGACCACCGGTTCGGGTTTGGACTGACCGAAGTCAGATGGAAAGAATTCGAGCTGCGTCATGACGTGAGCAATCCTAGGTCAGCCATACGACATCGTTGGCAAAACCTGGGTTGGCTACTCCCATTCGATAGTGCCGGGTGGCTTCGAGGTGACGTCCAGAACAACGCGGTTGACGCCGGCGACCTCGTTGGTGATGCGGTTCGAGATCTTGGCGAGCAAGTCGTATGGCAGGCGAGTCCAGTCGGCGGTCATCGCATCCTCGGATGAAACCGGACGAAGCACAATCGGGTGACCGTAGGTGCGGCCATCGCCCTGAACGCCTACCGAGCGAACGTCGGCCAGCAGCACAACCGGGCACTGCCAGATTTCGCCGTCGAG
>CAYTNT010000080.1:0-4367 GCA_964439235.1 uncultured Rhodoluna sp.
CGCGGTGGCGGTTCGTTGGCGATGAGTTCGGCAGCCGCATCCATTCGGAATTTCGGCTTCGATGTGCGGGCCGGTGCTCCCCTGCGCAGCCAAGCCAACTCTTTGCGAAGCAGGTTTTGGCGACGAGCCTCAGACGCAGCCGCGGAACGGTTTCGCTCGTTGCGCTGCAGAATGTAGGCCGCATAACCGCCCTCGAATGGTTCGATGATTCCGTCGTGCAGCTCCCAGGTCAGGTTGCAAACCTCATCTAGAAACCAGCGGTCGTGGGTGACCACGATCAAACCACCGGCGGATGCCGACCAGCGCTGCTTCAGGTGTGCCGCGAGCCAGGCTACTCCCTCGATGTCGAGGTGGTTGGTTGGTTCGTCGAGCATGAGCACGTCGAGATCTTGCACCAGCAGTTTGGCTAGTGCCACTCGCCTACGCTGACCACCCGATAGCTCACCAATCGGCTGCTGCCAGTCGAGATCGTTCAGCAGACCCGCGATGACGTCGCGAACCTTTGGATTGCCGGCCCACTCGTGTTCGGGAGTATCTCCAACTACTGCGGCACCGATGCTCAGGCCTGGCTCGAGCACATCGGCCTGGTCAAGCATTCCGATGGTGACACCCGATCGAACCGTGACCTTGCCCTCATCGGGTTGGATGCGCCGAGCGAGCAACTTGAGCATTGTCGACTTGCCATCGCCGTTGCGGCCGACGATTCCGATTCGGTCGCCCTCGTTCACGCCGATGGTGATGCCGTCAAAAACCTTCTTGGTCGGATACTCGAGGCTCACGGCCTCGGCACCCAGCAGGTGGGCCACTAGGCCACCGACTCAATCTGAGCGCCGGCCGACGGGCCGACGGCGATCACCGAGTAACGCCCCATCTGCGCGAATTGGCCCTGCAGTTCGCGCGCCGCATCCTCGTCGATACAAGCGAAGGCGAGGGTTGGCCCCGATCCAGAAACGAAGGATGCGTAAGCGGTCGGCCGCTCGGCCTCGATAACGCCTGGTAGCTCGAGATCCACCTCAAGCTCTGGCAGTTGCTCGATCGCCGGCTCTTCGAGGTCGTTCCAGATGAGTGCGTCGAGCGGGGTGTCTTCGCTCGAGTTCAGCTCGGCCAGCATCAACTCGTCAGGCACCGGGGTGCGAATCTCGCGCGGGTCGAATCCCTGTTGGCGCACCAGTTCGTCGTACTTGGCATAGGCGGCCGGAGTGCTGATCGGTTTATCGTTCGGCAGCATCAGAAAAACGTGTTCGCGGGTCACATCGATTGGCTCGAGTTGTTCGCCAACGCCGCGGCCCATGGCGCATCCGCCAAGCAGAGCAAACGGCACATCGGCACCGAGCTTGACCGCCGCGGTCATGAGTTGCTCGAGGGTTAGGTTGAGGTTCCAAAACCGGTTTGCGGCCACCATCGCTGCCGCTGCATCAGCTGAACCGCCGCCCATGCCACCCGCAACCGGGATGTGCTTCTCAATTTCGAAGTGCAGCGGGCTTGGGTTTGGCATGCCGCCCAGTTCGGCCACCAGCTTGGCGGCCTTGACGACGATGTTGGTCTCGTCTAGCGGAACCCGGTCGAGGTGCTCGCGGCTGAGTGTGCCGGTGACAGAAACTGCCCAATTTGACGCCTCAGAAACGCTCACTCGATCTCGCAAATTGAGCGCCAAATAAACACTGCACACCTCGTGGTAGCCATCCTCACGCAGACGACCGACCCCGAGAAAAACGTTCACCTTGCCCGGTGCACTTGCGGTAACTCGCATCTAGACACCTAGCCTTTGCGCGAATGATTCGAGCAGTCGGTTCCAGAACTTCTCGATCTGACGGGCATCGTGCTCGGATTCGATCAACTCGTGGCTGACCACAACAGTTACCTCGCTGGCCGCCTGTTCGATGAACGTGATTGTCGCGCGCGAGGCATCCTCGAAACTGACCTGGATGCGTTCGTTGTCGCGACGCGCAAGCAGCCGCGCGGCGGGTTGTGCGGGCCAAGCCTGGAGGTCAGTCAGGACCGTGAAAAGTCGAGGCAATTCGATTGCAAAGTTGCGAGAAATTGAGGTTGAGTAGTGGCCGCTCGAGGTCTGGCCAAGACCGCCGATGCCACGCGATTCGACATAGGCCACCGCGATTGACTCGCTCCACCAGGCATCGAGTTTGGTATTGGCCTGCAGCCACTCGATGATTTCGGGCGTCGAGAGTGACTGAGCCTTTCGGGCATCGAGCAGGCGAAACCAGTCCTCGCGCTGAAAGCCAGTGGCCTTAACCACAAGGTGCGCCTCGACGTGCGGATCCGCCCCAAACTGAGTCATCGCTTGGCCCTCGCAATCGCGACGAAGTCGTGAATGTTGAGCTGTTCTCCGCGCAACTTAGGGTCGATTCCTGCAGCAAGCAGGATGCGTTCCGCGTCAGCCGCGCTGCCCGCCCAGTCGGCCAGCGCTTGGCGCAGGGTCTTGCGGCGCTGGGCGAATGCAGAATCGATGGCCTCGAAAACCGCGAGGCGCAGCGATTCGTCGCCCAGCTGGGTCGGGCGCTTGGCAAAGAAGACCAGGGCCGAGTCAACGTTTGGCACGGGCCAGAAGATCGTGCGGCCAACGTTGCCGGCGAGCACGGCATCCGCGTACCAGGCGAGCTTGACGCTCGGAACACCGTAGATCTTGCTGCCGGGTTGGGCGGCCAGCCGGTGTGCGACTTCGGCCTGCACCAGAACCAGACCAGTCTGGATCGAATCGAAGGTCTCTAGAAAATGCAGCAGCACCGGAACCGAGATGTTGTACGGCAGGTTGGCCACCAGCGCATCCGGTGAAATCAACTCGCCCGAAGCGGTCGGCAGCTCGGTGACCTTCATCGCATCACCGCGAACCAGAGTGAAGTCGAGGCCTGGCGCACGTTTTGCGATTGTTGACTCGAGTTCGCTGGCCAGCTTCGGATCGATTTCGACGGCTACTACTCGCCGAGCCACCTCGAGCAACCCGAGGGTTAGCGACCCGAGACCGGGCCCAATTTCGACGACCGTTTCTGAACCGGTCAATTTGGCTGCACCAACGATGCGTCTAATTGTGTTCGGGTCGGTCACAAAGTTCTGCCCGAGCTTCTTGGTCGGCATCACGTCGAGTCTTGCCGCGAGCTCGCGAATGTCTACTGCGCCGAGTAGGTCAACCTGCGCGGTCATGCCAGACCCTCGCTCCACAGGCCATAAACCGCTTCGGTGTTCTTGTTCAGCTGAAGTGCCAAGTCGTTGATCGGCAGCTCGAGCTGCTCGGCCATGAACCTGAGGGTCACCGGAACCAGGTAGGGCGAATTCGAGGTTCCGCGGTGTGGCTCAGGGCTCAGGAAAGGCGCATCCGTCTCGATCAAAATGAGGTTTTTGCTCGCCAATTTGAGACTGTCGCGCAGGTGTTGATTGCGCTTGATGGTGATGTTGCCGGCAAACGACATGTACCAACCGTTGGAATTACAAATTTCGGCCAAATCTGTGTCGCCCGAATAGCAGTGGAACACGACCTTATCCGGAGCACCGACGCGAAGCAGGGTTTCGACCACCGCATCGTGAGCGTCACGGTCGTGGATCATCAGCGCTCGACCGGTCTGCTTGGCAATCTCGATGTGACGCTCAAAGCTGTGGCGCTGCGCATCGAGTGCCGCCTGCCCCTCGGTTCTGAAGAAGTCGAGTCCGGTTTCGCCGATTGCGCGAACGCGCGGCTGGGTGGCCAACTCGGCAATCACATCGATCGCTGCATCTAGTTCGGCGCGGGTCTCATAGAGCGGAGCTTCGTTCGGGTGAAGCGCAACTGCGGCCAAAACTCTGGGCTCTCGAGCCGCAAATCCCGCCGACCAAATCGAGCTTTCGAGAGTGACACCGACCTGAACCACGCCCTTCATGCCAACCGAGGTGGCAAGGTCTAGGTTCTCGAGCGGAGCCATCGGCGGCTCGGCATCATCGAAGGCAAACTCGAGGTGGCAGTGGTTGTCATACACCCCGATTTCGAGCGGCTCTGGAACAGGTGCGTAGTTCATCGGCCGAGGGTTTACCGGTTCGTCTCCCGCCGACTTGCTGCGAACAAACGCCTCACCGTTGTTTGCCGCAAGAGCCTCGCTCGCGCACATCGGAGGTTACTCCTGCTCGATACGCGGAAACAGAATCTCGAGCGAACCGAGCTTGGTGCCGACCTTGAGGCCGCCGAAAACTCCGGCCGATTCGATCGTCTGGTCGGCGAGCGCGCCGGCCTCACCCGCGGTCAACGCATCCCACAGTTTGGCAGTTGACTTTGGCACAACCGGGTTGAGCAGAATAGACAGAGTGCGCAGACCGTCGAGGATTACGTACATGACGGTGGCCAGACGCTCGCGGTTGGCTTCGTCCTTTGCCAGCACCCACGGCTC
>CAYTNT010000081.1:0-4179 GCA_964439235.1 uncultured Rhodoluna sp.
GAGCCTCAGTCTTCCAAACTGATGGTGCGGGTTCGATTCCCGTCACCCGCTCCAATTGCTAGTCCGCGATCAATCCCGCAGCGAATTCCTTGGCGTCAAAGAACGCGAAATCATTCACGCCTTCACCCACACCAACTAGCTTCACCGGGATGCCCAACTCGCGCTGAATCGAGAACACGATGCCTCCCTTTGCCGTGCCGTCGAGCTTGGTTAGCGCTACACCGGTGACCTTGGCTATTTCGGCGAAAACCTTGGCCTGCTGCAAACCGTTTTGGCCGGTCGTCGCATCCAGAACCAAAAGCACTTCGCTGATCTGAGCCTGCTTTTCGATCACTCGGCGAATTTTCTCTAGTTCGGCCATCAGGTCGCTCTTGTTTTGCAGGCGACCCGCGGTGTCGATGATTGCGATGTCAGCCTGGCGCGCGATTGCCTGCTCGACAGCTTCGAAGGCGACGGATGCGGGATCCTGACCCTCGGTCTTGGGGCGAACCAGCTGTGCACCGGCACGCTCGGCCCAGGTGGCCACCTGTTCAACCGCAGCGGCCCTGAAGGTGTCGGCCGCGCCGATCAGCACATCCCACTCCCCCTCGCTGAGCCAGTTCGCGAGTTTTCCAATGGTTGTGGTCTTGCCGACACCGTTGACGCCAACCACCAAGAAAACGTATGGCAACTTGCCGTCACTCAGGTTGAGCGCCTTGTCTTCGCGCTCGAGGCTGTCGGCGATAACTTCAGCGAGGATGCCCTTGAGCTCACTCTCGGTCTCTGCGCCGCGCTGCTTGGCGAGCACCTTGACTTGCTTGACGATTTCGATGGATGCGTCGAGGCCGAAGTCGGCCTGGATCAGAATGTCTTCGAGTTCGTCGAGGTTGGCCGGATCAAACTTGATGCGGCTAAACAGGCTTCGGATGCCCTTTTTAAAGCTGCGCTTTGGAAGTTCGACGGCCTCGAGTTCGGGTTCGGAAGTAGCGACCGGAGTGGGCTCTGGTTCAGGCTCGGGCTCTGGTTCAGGCTCTGGAGTTGGTTCGGGCTGCGATACAGGTTCAGCGAGAACTTCAGACGTTACCTCGACCTCAGGCTCCGCTACCGGCTCGACAACAGGTTCAACGACCTGCTGGACAACGGGTTCAACGACCTGCTCGGGTGCGGATTCGGCATCCGAACCCTTCTTCTTTTTCCAAAACAGGAAACCCACGTTTAGTCCTGACTCTCGATGCGCTGGCCAACGACCGCGGACACGCCGTCCTGACGCATCGAAACGCCGTAGAGCGCATCCGCTATCTCCATTGTGCGCTTCTGGTGGGTAATGATGATGAGCTGCGAGTTGGTTCGCAGGTCTTGGAAGATCTGCAACAAGCGCCCCAGGTTTACATCGTCCAGCGCCGCCTCGACCTCATCCATGACATAGAAGGGCGAAGGACGGGCCTTGAAGATGGCGATCAGCAACGCAACGGCCGCGAGCGAACGCTCACCACCCGAGAGCAGACTCAGGCGTTCGATTCGCTTACCGGCAGGTTTGACGGTGACCTCGAGGCCCGTGGTCAGCAGGTTCTCTGGGTCGGTCAGGTAGATCGAGCCCGAACCACCCGGGAACAGCACAGGGAACACCTGCTCGAAGGCGCGAGCGGTGTCGTGGAATGCATCCGCAAAAATCGCCTGCATCTTTTTGTCGAGGTCTTCGATGATCTGAATGAGGTCTTTACGGGTCTGGGTCAAGTCGGCGAGCTGATCCGACAGGAACTTGTGGCGCTGCTCAAGAGCCGCAAACTCCTCGAGTGCGAGCGGGTTGACCTTGCCAAGGCGTTCGAGCAAGCGTTCGGCGTGCGCAAGGCGCTTGACCTGCTCGTCGCGGTCGAACGACTTGGTCGGCTGTGAGCCGTCTTCGAGCGGATCGGCTGTCTCATCGACAACCGGGAGTTCCGGGCCGTATTCGGCAAGCAGAACACTTTGCTCGAGGCCCAGTTCGTCGCCGGCACGCTGAACCAGATTGGCTAGCATCAGACGCTTTTCGTGGTTCTTGAGTTCGATGTCGTGAACCGATTGGGTGAGCCCGGCGAGGTTCATCTGAATCTCTGCTGTCTCACCACGAAGTCGAACAAGTTCGGAGTTCTGGCTGGCACGCGCGGCCTCGAGCTCGTGCAGGCGCAGCTTGGCCGTGGTGGATTGGTTCGCAACCGCATCCATCACCGCCGGCAACACCGCCAACACCTGTTTGGCACGTGCTAACTGATCAGCCTGGCGCTCGGCGATTGCCTTGGCGCGCTCGATTGCCTGCTTGGCCTCGACGACCTGACGTCCGAGCGTCGAAACCCGTTCGGTCTCGACGCGCACACGCTCCACAGCCGAACCAAGGTCGACTCGAACCTCGAGTTCGCGCTGGCGCTCTTGCTCAAGGTTGTCGGCAAGAGTCTGGCGATTGGCCAGATCGAGTTCTGGTCGAGGCTGGCTGGCAAAGGCGTCGTGGGCGGCAACCGCATCCGCAAGGGCCTGTTCACTCACCTCAATAGCAGAGGATGCCTGTTCGGCAACCGCTGCCAAGCGCTCCACCTCGTTCTCGGCTGCTTCGAGCTGAACCCTCAAGCGCCCGAGTTTCTCGGCGTTCGATGCCAGCTGGGCGTCGTGACTCTGCAGTTCGGCGAGCGCCGCCTTGGCCGATTCGTTGGCTGCGGACTCATTGGCCTTTGCCTCTGCCAACTCCGACTGCGCCTTCTCTATCGTTCTGGCTACCTCAGCGAGCTTCTGCTCAGCTGAATCGCGCTCGGCGATCAACTGCAGTTTCGACGGCTTCGCGCTCGAACCACCGCGCAAAATCGATTCGGTCAGAACGTCACCGTCAAGGGTAATCACGGTTAGGCCCGAGTTCTTTGCGCCTGCGAATTGCGCACGTGCGGTTTTTAGGTCAGCGACGATCGTGATGCCGTCAAGTAGCTTGCGGATACCGTCTGGAGCTTCTACGACATCGACGGCGGCGAAGCTGGACGCATCGGACGACACCTTTGCCGGCTTGGTCTTTGAGTCGACGTTGGCAACGATTACCTCGACACGACCGCCGTCGTTGCTCTTCAAGTGCTCAAGAGCAGCCACACCCTGATCCAGGCTCTCAGCAACCACCGCGTCGGCAAGGGTTCCAAGAGCGGCAGCGATGGCCGCTTCAAAGCCCGGCTCGACCTTGATGTGACTTGCCACCAAACCGCGGATGCCCTTTAGCGCAGAAGAAGTCACCACGCTGGTGCCGTCCTTTTGCTCGAGTGTCAGGTTGAGCGCCGAACGTTTGGCGGCAAGTGAGTCGCGCTCGCGCTCTGCCGCGTGAATCTTTTCACGAAGTTCTTCGATGCGAGTGGCGGCATCCGAGACCGCCTTCTGGGCCTGCTCGTAGCGCTTCTCGAACTCGGCGCTTCCTGAAGCGGACTGATTCGCCTGAAGCATTTCTTCAAGCTGGGCAAACTCGCTCTTTCGCGCCTCTAGACGAGCCTTTGCCTCTTCGACGGCCGACTCGTGGCGCAGTGCTTCATCTCGGCGGGCCGCCAAGCGCGATGCCGCGATGGCTGATTCGTTCGAGAGTTTTGCGAGCTGCAAGTCGTAATCCGAAATCAGCGCATTCTGTTCGGCAACAGCGCTGTCGAACTTCTCGAGGGCATCGCGTGCTTCGCTTCGCGCGCGTTCGGCCTCGGCCAAGCGTCCCCTGAGTTGTTCGACCGACACCTGAAGTTCGCGCAGAGCCTCTTCGGCGGCGACTGCCTCTGCCTCGATCTGCGCCGGATCAACCTGAGCGCCCGAAATCTCTGACTGGCTCTCGAGCAGCGCAACCCGCTGGCTGGCCATCGAGTGCAGCGAACGAAGGCGTTCAGCAAGCGAATCAAACTGATATGCCAGATTGCGGGCCTGATCCAAGTCTGACGAAACCTGAGCCGCCTCAAGCTGCGCCAATCGGGACTGGTTCTCAGTGAGTCTTGCCTCAAGCATCGAACGCTCTGCCCGGCGCTCCTGTTCGTTCTTCGAGGTCTCTTCGAGAGCCCGAATCAGATCCGTGATGTCGGATGCCAGGATCCGTGCCTTCGCGTCTCGCACTACCGACGCAATGCCCTGCGCCTCGCGGGCAACTTCGGCCTGCTGACCCAGCGGCTTGAGTTGGCGACGAACCTCACCGGCGAGGTCGTTCAGGCGAGTCAGGTTGGCCTGCAT
>CAYTNT010000082.1:0-4135 GCA_964439235.1 uncultured Rhodoluna sp.
TCGACGGCAGGCTTCGCGGTGCCGGAGACGACATCCTTGGTAATGCGCACCACGCCGACGGTGTCGCTGCCCGGAATCTCGAACATCACCGGACCGAGGATTTCCTCCATGATTGCGCGCAAGCCTCGAGCGCCGGTCTCGCGGGCCACGGCAAGGTCGGCGATTGACTCTAGTGCATCCCTGTCGAATTCGAGCTCGAAACCGTCGAGTTCGAACATGCGCTGGTATTGCTTGACCAGTGCGTTCTTCGGTTCGGTCAGAATCTGCATGAGAGCAGCCTGGTCTAGCGGGGTGACCGTTGCAATAACCGGCAGACGCCCGATGAATTCGGGAATCAGACCAAACTTGCGAAGATCTTCGGGCTGAACCTCGTTGAAGATTTCGATGTTGTCTTCTTTGCCCGAAAGCGGTGCACCAAAGCCGATGCCCTTCTTTCCGGCGCGAGCCGAGATGATGTCTTCGAGTCCGGCAAAGGCACCAGCCACGATGAACAGCACGTTGGTGGTGTCAATCTGGATGAACTCCTGCTGCGGGTGCTTACGGCCACCCTGTGGCGGCACGGATGCGACGGTTCCCTCAAGAATCTTCAGCAGAGCCTGTTGCACACCCTCGCCCGAAACGTCTCGTGTGATTGAAGGGTTTTCAGCCTTGCGCGAGATCTTGTCGATCTCGTCGATGTAGATGATGCCCTGCTCGGCGCGCTTGACATCAAAATCGGCAGCCTGCAGCAGCTTGAGCAAAATGTTCTCGACGTCCTCGCCGACGTAGCCGGCTTCGGTTAGCGCGGTCGCATCTGCAACAGCGAAAGGAACGTTTAGGCGCTTGGCAAGTGTCTGGGCAAGGTAGGTCTTGCCGCATCCGGTTGGGCCAATCATCAAAATGTTTGACTTGGCGATCTCGATTGAGTCGTGCTCTTTGCCCGCGGCGGTTAGAGTGCCGCGCGAACGAAGACGCTTGTAGTGGTTGTAAACGGCAACCGCTAGGGCCTTCTTGGCCGGGTCTTGACCGATGACGTACTCGTCAAGGAATGACTTTATTTCGCGCGGCTTCGGCAGTTCGATTTCTTCGACCGACTTGGCCTGCGCTGCGCCGAGCTCTTCTTCAATGATTTCGTTGCAGAGTTCGATGCACTCGTTGCAGATGTAAACGCCTGGGCCGGCGATTAGCTTAATGACCTGCTTCTGGCTCTTTCCGCAGAAATTGCACTTGAGCAGGTCGCTGGTTTCGCCGAGCTTTGTCATAAGAAAACCCTATCCCCTAGGAATGACAAAGCGGTGAAGGCTTGGGCCTTCACCGCAAAGTCAAAACGTTGCTAGGCGTTCTTTCGAGAGGTCAAAACCTGGTCAATCAGGCCGTACTCGAGTGCCTCTGGCGCGGTCAAAATCTTGTCGCGGTCGATGTCCTTGTGGACCTCGGCGATTGAACGCTTCGAGTGCTTCGAAAGTGTCTCTTCGAGCCACTCGCGAAGACGCATGATCTCGCGCGCCTGAATTTCGATGTCTGAAGCCTGACCGCGGCCCGAATCGCCGGTTGCTGGCTGGTGAATCAAAACTCGTGCGTTAGGCAGTGCCAGGCGCTTGCCAGGAGCACCAGCGGCCAGCAGAACCGCGGCGGCCGAGGCCGCCTGGCCGAGGCACACGGTCTGCACCTGCGGGCGGATGTACTGCATTGTGTCGTAAATCGCGGTCATCGCAGTAAACGATCCACCCGGCGAGTTGATGTACATGGTGATGTCGCGGTCTGGATCCTGCGATTCAAGAACCAGCAACTGAGCCATGATGTCGTCGGCGGATGCGTCATCGACCTGAACGCCCAAGAACACAATGCGATCCTCGAAGAGCTTGTTGTAAGGGTCTTGACGCTTGAAACCGTATGAGGTGCGCTCTTCGAAGCTAGGCAGAATGTAGCGGGCTTCTGGCATGTGCAAGTTATTCATTTGAGCTGACCTCTAGTTCTTTCCGACGCCGGTGGTGGCGGTGGCAAATTCCTGAATGTGGTCGATGAAGCCGTATTCGAGCGCCTCAGCTGCGGTAAACCAGCGGTCGCGGTCACCATCGGCCATGATCTGCTCGACGGTCTTGCCGGTCTGCGCAGCGGTGATGCTAGCCAGTTGCTTCTTCATCGAGATAATCAGCTCGGCCTGAGTCTGAATGTCGCTGGCGGTTCCGCCGAATCCACCGTGTGGCTGGTGCAGCAGCACGCGGGTGTTTGGGGTCGCATAACGCTTGCCCTTGGTGCCCGAGCTAAGCAGGAACTGGCCCATGGATGCGCACATGCCGATGCCGACAGTCACGATGTCGTTTGGCACGTACTGCATGGTGTCGTAAATCGCCATGCCTGCGGTGATCGAACCACCCGGCGAGTTGATGTACAGGTAAATGTCTTTGGTTGAGTCTTCGGCTGCCAGGAGCAGGATCTTCGCGCAGATTTCGTTTGCGTTGTCGTCGCGCACGTCGCTGCCCAACCAGACGATTCTGTCTTTCAGAAGTCGGTCGAAGATGTTGCTGGTGGCTGGTGAGTGTTCTGCCATGGTTCCTCGAATCTTTATGTTGCTTGACTAACCTACTGCTCGACCCCGACACTTTTTGCTCGTGTTCGCCCACGGGTGAACCGTGTTGCTCGAGCTTGCGCCATGGCGCATCCCGCAAATGAAAAAGGCCCAGGCGCTGACACCTGAGCCAATTTCGATAAACCGATTAGTGGTTGTGTCCGGCGTGGTCGTCGGCGGCCTCAACATCGCTCTTGAGGAACTCGTTGAGATCGACCTTCTTGCCCTTGGCGTCGGTGACCTCTGCGTGCTCGAGCACGAAGCCCAGAGCCTTGCGGCGTGAAGTCTCGCCAACGTAGGCAGGAACCTGGCCCTGCTCGCTGATGATCTTGATGAACTCGTTCGGGTCCATGCCGTACTGCTGAGCGCTCTGAACCAGGAACTGGATGAGTTCCTGCTCGCTGACCTGGATTTCTTCCTTGGTTGCGATTTCGTCGAGAATCATCTGGATCTTGAACGAGCGGGTGCTCTGCTCGGTAACTTCCTTGCGGTGCTCTGCGTCGTCGAGACGACCCTCACCCTCGAGGTGACGGTTTACGTCGGCCTCGATTAGCTCATCCGAAACTGCTACGTCGACGAGCTTGAGCAACTCTTCGGTAATCAGGTCGCGAGCCTGTAGGCCCTGGGTGAACGACTTGGCGCGAGCAACCTGCTTCTCGATCTCGGTCTTTAGCTCTGCGAGAGTGTCGAACTCGGATGCCAGCTGAGCAAACGCGTCATCGGCCTTCGGAAGTTCGCGCTCCTTGACTGCGGTCAGGGTCACGGTGATTTCGGCATCCTGACCAGCCTTGTCGCCACCGACCAGCTTCGAACGGAAAGTGGTGGTCTCGCCGGCGGTGAGGGTGTCGAGGGCCTCGTCGATTCCGTCGAGCAGGTTGCCCGAACCGATCTCGTAGCTGATGTTCTGTGCCTCGTCGATAACCTTGCCGTCAATTGCGGCCTTTAGGTCGATGGTGGTGAAGTCACCCATCTTGGCGGCGCGCTCAACGGTCTTTAGGGTTCCGAAGCGGGCGCGAAGCTGGTCTAGCTCAGCCTCTACATCCTTGGCCTCAACCTTGATCTCGTCAACCTTGACCTTGAGTCCCTTGATGTTTGGAAGCTTGATCTCTGGGCGAACCTCGACCTCGATCTCGACAACCAGGTTGCCCGCGAAGGTCTTCTCGTCTGGAGCCTGCTTGATGTCAGCCGATGGCTGGCCAAGCGGGGTTAGCTTCTCGCTGGTGATTGCCTCGCGGTAGATGTTGTCGAGACCCTCGTTGATTGCATGGGCCAAGATCGCAGGGCGACCGACGCGCTGGTCGAGAATCGCGGCTGGCACCTTGCCCTTGCGGAAACCTGGGATGTTGACATCCTGAGCGATGTGCTCGTAGGCGTGGTCGATGCTCGGCTTGAACTCTTCTGGAGTGACCTCGATGGTCAGCTTTACTCGAGTCGGCTTGATGCGCTCAACAGTGGTCTTCAACTGCTATCTCCTATAAAAAGGGCCCGCGGTTTCTATTCGCGGGCCACGTTTTTTGATTCGTTAGAACCGTTGGTCGGGATGACAGGATTTGAACCTGCAACCCCCTGTACCCAAAACAGGTGCGC
>CAYTNT010000083.1:0-3959 GCA_964439235.1 uncultured Rhodoluna sp.
GTCATTGGTCCGACACCACCGGGGTTCGGCGAGAGGTAGCCGGCAACGGCATCCACACCTGGGGCCACATCGCCAACCAGCGTTGCCTCGCCGTCAGCACCGACAATTCGGGTCACACCTACGTCGAGCACGGCTGCGCCCGGCTTGATCCACTCGGGCTGAACGAAGTGAGCCACACCTAGAGCAGCAACCACGATGTCGGCGCGCTTTACCGCCTCGGGCAAGTTGTGCGAAGCCGAGTGCAGCAGGGTCACGGTTGAGTCGATGCCCTTGCGGGTCATGAGCAGCCCCAGTGGGCGGCCGACGGTCACGCCGCGGCCGATCACTGCCACGTTGGCACCGGCAGTCTCAACCTCGTATCGGCGCAACAGCTCGACGATGCCAGCGGGAGTGCAAGGCAGCGGTGAAGTCAGATCGCCGGATACGCCCAACACCAGCCGGCCGAGGTTCGTTGGGTGTAAGCCATCGGCATCCTTGGCTGGGTCAATCAGCTCGAGCATTTCGTTGGCGTTGATGCCAAAAGGCAGCGGCAACTGAACGATGTAGCCGGTTACGTCACGAGCCTCGTTGAGGTCGCGGATTGCGGCACGAACATCGGCCGCCGAGGCAGATGCCGGCAGGTCGATTCGAATCGAGTTGACGCCAACCTGAGCGCAGTCGCGGTGTTTGCCGCCGACGTATGAGTGTGAGCCCGGGTCGTCACCGACCAGCAGCGTGCCGAGGCCAGGAGTGATTCCAGACTGCTTCAGCGATACGACGCGTTCAGCAAGTTCGGCCTTGATTGCCTTGGCAACCGCCAAACCATCGAGCTTGATCGCTGTCATCGAATTCGCCCAGACCGCCGGCTAACCGACTACCAGTTCTCGAGGCCGCTGTATAGCGGGAACTTGTCGGCGAGCGCCTTGGTGCGTGCGCGCAGGCTTGCGATGTCTGGGTTTGGCTTGAGCACCGAAGCGATTACCTCGGCGACCTCGGTGAACTCAGCGGCGCCGAAGCCACGGGTGGCGAGCGCTGGGGTTCCGATGCGAACGCCCGAGGTGGTCATTGGTGGGCGTGGGTCGTTCGGTACCGAGTTGCGGTTGACGGTGATGCCGACCTCGTGCAGCAGGTTTTCGGCCTGCATACCGTCGATTGGCGAGTTGCGCAGGTCTACAAGAACCAGGTGAACCTTGGTGCTGCCGGTCAGAACCTGAACGCCGGCCTCGGCCATGTCGGCCTGTGCCAGACGGTTGGCGATGATTGCGGCACCTTCAATGGTGCGGTTCTGGCGGTCCTTGAACTCGTCGGTCATGGCGGCCTTGAAAGCGGTGGCCTTGGCGGCGATCACGTGCATCAGCGGACCACCCTGCTGACCGGGGAACACCGATGAATCGATCTTCTTGGCGTATTCGGCCTTGCACAGAATCAGACCCGAGCGTGGGCCGGCAAGAGTCTTGTGAACCGTGGTCGAAACGACATCCGCGAACGGAACCGGGTTCGGGTGCAGACCAGCCGCAACCAGACCGGCAAAGTGAGCCATGTCAACCCAAAGCTTGGCACCAACCTCGTCGGCAATCTTGCGGAACTCGGCAAAGTCGAGGTGCTGCGAGTATGCGCTCCAACCCGCGATGATCACGGCTGGCTTGACCTCGTGCGCACGCGCGCGAACCACATCCATATCGATCAGGTGGGTTTCAGGGTTGAGCTCGTAGGCGTGTGCCTCGTACATCTTGCCCGAGAAGTTCAGGCGCATACCGTGAGTCAGGTGGCCACCGTGTGCCAATTCCAAGCCAAGGATGCGGTCGCCAGGGTTCGCCAACGCCATCAGCACCGCCGCGTTCGCCGATGCGCCCGAGTGCGGCTGAACGTTTGCGTGCTCGGCTCCGAACAGTGCCTTGGCGCGCTCACGCGCAAGTTCCTCGGCGACGTCGACTGCCTCGCAGCCGCCGTAGTAGCGCTTGCCGGGGTAGCCCTCTGCGTATTTGTTGGTCAGCACCGAACCCTGCGATTCGAGGATTGCGCGGCTGACGAAGTTCTCGCTCGCGATCATCTCGAGCATGTTGCGCTGGCGGTCGAGTTCGGCGGCCAGAACGGCTGCGATCTCTGGGTCAACCTCGGATAGTGGGAGGTTGTGAGTTGAATTGATGCCCGACATTGGAATTCCTTAGATTTCACGGGGGTTGCAAGCGGCTTCGGCGACGCATAAGACCCTCTAATTCTATTCGTTGGGTGTCGCGACACACCCCGTGTTCGGTTAGCCACACCTAAAGCGTTTTCGGTGCAAATGTTCGTTATGGTGAACATGCGCGTGGGGGCGCTACGCATCCGTGAAAAGTTACAAAGTAGGTTTTTGATGTCTGTTTCGGCAATTATCGGAATCGTCATGATTGTCGCCGGCCTTGGACTTATCGGCTACCTGGTCTTCGAGATGATTCGTGACCGCAAGCGCAGGGGTTAGCCTGCCGATTTGCCTCGGGTTAGTAACCTATTAGGCATGACTGAAGCGACCACCACCCACTGGGTGCTCACCCTGGTATGCGAAGACAAGCCCGGCATCGTGCACGCGATCTCGGGAGCAATCTTTGCCGCGAACGGAAACATCACCGAGTCGCACCAGTATTCATCGCCAGACACCGGCCGCTTTTTCATGCGTCTGCAGATCGAGTCGGCTGTTCCGCGCGATTTCTTCGTGAACCAGCTAACTCCGGTCGTCGAGCGCTACCAGATGGACTGGAACCTCGACGTCGTCGGCCGTGAAATGAAGACTCTGGTGCTGGTTTCGAAGAGCGCCCACTGCCTAAATGACATGCTGTTCCGTCAGCGTGAGGGTCGTCTGCCGGTCGAGTTTCCTGCGGTGTTCGGCAACCATGCCGAGCTCGCCCCGATGGCCGAGTTCTATGGTGTGCCTTTCCAGCACCACCCAATCCAGTCGGATGCCGACAAGCGCGCCTTCGAAGACATGCTGCGCAAGTACATCGAGTCGGCCGGAATCGAGCTGATCGTTTTGGCTCGATACATGCAGATTCTGAGCGAGGAGTTCTGCCGCGAGTTCGAGGGTCGCATCATCAACATCCACCACTCGTTCCTGCCGGGCTTCAAGGGCGCTAACCCTTACGCCCGCGCGCACGCTCGTGGCGTCAAGCTGATTGGTGCTACCGCACACTTCGTGACCGCTGACCTCGACGAAGGTCCAATCATCGAGCAGAACGTGATTCGCGTTCAGCACACCGACAGCAAGAACCGCCTGGTCTCGCTGGGCTCTGACATTGAGGCCAAGACTTTGACTCAGGCGGTTCGCTGGTTCGCCGAACACCGCGTGCTGCTTGACGGCGAGCGCACAGTTATCTTCAGCTAGGTCAGGATGCGCCGAGCGCGCGCAACCTGATTTGCGGTCTGCGGGTCGGGTTTACTCGCATTTTTCGCACCAGCTTTAGCACTAGCCAGCACACCGTTGCCAGCGCTGCCGCGATACCCGCTGCGGTTGCGATTTTTGCGGCGGGCGTCACTGCTCCTGTCGCCACTGACGCTGACTCCACTGACCCTGACGCCGCCGAATTCTCGCTCATCGCACTCGATGTCGTGTTTTCATGCGGCAAGTTTTGCGCAACTTCGGCAGCGGTCGGCTCGAGCTGCTCAGGGGCTAGGACAGACTCTGGCTTAGGAGCGATCGCTGGGGCTGCCTCAGCCACTAGCTCTGCCTGAGTCACAGCCTCAACTGCTGGCTCGGCTCCAACTGTGGCAACCGGCTCGACCGCGGGCGCAACCGGCACAGTCTCGGGCACAACCGGCTCAACCGCGGGGACAACCACCTCGGCGACCGAGACCGGATCTTGCCTGGCCACCGGCGCCGGGGTTGGCGACGCACTCGGAGTAGCCACGGGACTCGGCGTAACCACCGGTGCTGGCACCGCCTCAACTGCCGCGACCTGCGCAACGTTCAACGCCACACTTGGCCCGAAAAACCAACTTTGCGGCCCGGG
>CAYTNT010000084.1:0-3909 GCA_964439235.1 uncultured Rhodoluna sp.
ACCGGGCATTCTTCGATGCAAGCTTTGTCTTTGACATCGACACAAGGAAGAGCGATTACGTAGGTCATGCTTCTAGTTTAACGATGCCCCGCGGCACTCTTGCGCCAGCTCGACGGGTGAATTTGCGGGAACAAAATGATCGCGGCGCAGATCGCTATGGACCCGAAAGCCCAGAAGTTGCCGACCTCGTTCGCCGGAATCAGAACCTCACCACCCACCTGGCGTTGCGCAAGGGTGAACACCGTGAGGCCAAACGTTATCGAGGTGAGGTACAGGGCTCCCCTACTAGAACGCAACAAGCGAAGCGCGAGTGAAACCGAGGCAACCGAGATCAGCGCCACGATTAGGCCGATTGGTGTGCGCTCTGGGTTGCTTGCCAGCACCTGATGCATGAGTGTGCCCGCCATAGCCATCAGGATGCCCAGCGGCACCGCCCACAGAATCGTCACGATTGGGCTCAGCATCACCAAAGGGTTCGGGTTGATGCGTCTGAAGCGCTCTGGTTCGTCGAAGCGGGTCTCTTTGCCTGGCGCAAGCGAATAGGTCTCGGCCTGAATCGAAACCTGGCTGGCGTGAGCCTCGAGCGCTGCCTTTTTGATCGAAGCAGTCTTGGCATCCCCGACAGAAACCTCGGCGCGCTCGCCCGGCTCTGCGATCACCCACATCTGCGGTGCGCGCCCCTTGCGCAGGCGCGCATACTGCCTGACAGCCGAAGCCGTGGCTCGGTGGGCCAAAACATGGTCTGGATGACCGAATCCACCCTTCGAGTTGTAGGTGACCACCGCATCCGGCTTGAAGTCTTTCAAAACTCTGAGGATGTCGTCAGCGATCACCTGGGTGCCGGCAGCGCTGAGCGCCATCTCGTCGAGGTCTTTCGGTTTTGCTGGGCGACCGAACATGTTTACACGCATCCCCGAATCCTGGTATGCGCGAGTTCCCGCAAAGGCGTGCTTCACACCTGGGCCGTACTCCTTGAGTGCGTTCAGCAATTCGTTCGCGCGAAAGCGGCCCATCGACTCGAATTTTCCTTCGAGTAACTTGATCTCATCGAGCTTGACGCGACCGCGCTCACCTCTAGTCAACGTGAGCACGAAAACCTCGGCGCCTGCTGCCAGTCGCTCTGCAATTAGGTGCCCGGTGAACAGGCTTTCATCGTCAGGATGCGCGTGCACCAGCAAGAGTCGCTTCGCATTGAGTGTCGCCTTGGCCATGCCTAACACTTTACCTTTCGACTCGGATGTGACGATTTATGTTCTAGAAATCTGCACTTTATTGTGCCGATAGGAGTAAGTTCTCGTTTAACTTTTGTTCCCAAGGGGGTCATGGGATGTACCTGAGGACACCGTTTTGCAACGACGAGGTCGAAGTTGCAGCGCACCAAACAGAATCCGACGAGATAGTCAGTTGCAACTGCGGTTACCAGTTTCGAGTATCCGATCTCATCGAGTTTCAGCGACTCACCGCACAGACCGAAGAACTCAAGATCGAGATTTCGAATCTAGTTCAACGGATGATCGACGGTCGCAGAGATGCGACACCCGTCCAGCAGCAAATCGCGAGCGAATCAGTGTTGACTTCGAACTTGAAGTTAGCCCCAAAGCCTGCTCGAGTAGCTCGAGCTCGCGCAGCAATCTCAACCCAGCAGTGGTTGATTATCGCTGCAAGCATTTTGGTCTTTGTTGCCGCGAGCGTTTTCGTTGGCAACTACATCAACAAAATCCCATCGGAAGGCTTCTTGGCAATCACGCTGGGCGTTTCAGCCGCCACGGGATTCGTTGGTTTCAAATCGCGCAAACTTAGCGTCCTACTCTCCAACTTCACGGCAGCATTCTCATCAGCGATGTTGATGATGGCGATGCTGATCATCGGAGACATGATTTATCCGTTTGCCTGGAACACCGCACCAGCCGATTGGTGGGCGGTGACGCTGCTGGTGGTGGCCGCGAGTTCAGCCGCGATGGCGAAGTTGAGTTCCAACTTCGGCTGGAAGGCGATTTCGCCGCTGGCATTCACATTCGCCGGTTTGGCCTTCACCTACGGAACCGTCGGAACCTGGATTGCAAACAGGGATAACGCATACCCGTGGACGCTGCTGAGCCTCAGCGCGACCGCAATCGCGCTGCTGTACCTGATTCGTTTCATTAAAGCGATTCCGCATCCTGCGATCGATAAGGAAGAAAACCGCGCCTACGAAGAAGATCTAGAACGCCGGGAGGTTGCCGCGCTGGGAAAGTACGCGCAGTTTGCAACAATCCTGCTGGGCGTGTTCAGCGTCGGTGTGGTTCTCTCGCAGACCCTGAGCATCCTGAGTCGCCCAATCGATGCGTTGTCTAGCCTCGTCCTCGGTGCCGTTTGGTTGGCGGGAGCTCAGACCATTGACCGCTGGGGTGGCCCGCTTTCTTCATCGGGCGAAGTGCCAAACAGATTGAGACTGCTGGCTTGGCTCTTGGGTACGGTCAATCTAGCCTTGGGTCTAAACGCTCTCGCCCTGGAGACCGGCGATGTGTGGGTGGCTACCTGGCTCTCAATGGCAGGTGCTGCGGCCGTATTCGCACTTCCGGCAGCTAAACGCTTCATCCAAGTTGACCGCCTAGCCCAAACTGTATCTATCTGGGTATCTCTGGGCAGCTATCTGCTCTGGAACATCTTCTTCGGCGCACTGATTCCACTCATTGTGATAGAGGGTGATTCTGACCCACTGATTCGCTCTGGGGTATACCTGATCGGTTTCTCGGTTCTGTTCGTCTTATCAAACCTGCTTGCCGACAAGGCTCGCTCAGCCTTGACTGCAATCATCGTCAACTCCTTGGGCACCCTGCTCCTAGTGCTGGGGCTAAAGTCCAGCACAACAATGACCACCACGACATTTATCGGCTGGACATCGACGTTGGTCGTCTCGATAGCCCTCTTTAGCCTGCTGCAACGCTGGGTAGCACGGCGCGGAGACTTTGAGCTTGCGCGTTTTCTTCCAGTTTTTGCCGCCGTTCAACTGGGTGTGATCGGCGTGATCTTGCTCACGCTAAACCCAGCTGAAACTACTCGGGAGATCTTGGTTCCGGTTTCGCTAATCTTGCTGGCTGAATCGGCCGCGCTTCGCCTGGTTGCTGGCAGGGTAAAGGCCATCGCCAAGCTCGAATTGCAGCACTTTGCGAGCCTTCAGTCGTGGGTGCTGCAAGGACTGGTTGGCGCACTGGTTCTGAGCTCTCTGATTGCAGACACCTACCAGAACAACTCACCGAAGCTCCTCTTGGTGCTACTCGCGGCAGCCGCGCTCAATTACTTATTCGCGATGTTTGACCGAATGCTCTCTCTATTCACGGTTGGCTTCGTTATTACGAACCTTGGTCTGGTTGCCGGCTGGTCTGCCTTCCAGCAGGCATTCGACCGTGTTGGAATCCCGGCCAGCAATGGATTGGCATTCGTGACCGCGATTCTGCTCTCTGTCGCCATAGCCTTTGCGCACAGATTGTTGACCAATCGATTCGCCGAGCCAAGCAGCACAGCGAAGTACGTCGCCGGTCTGGCCGGCCCGCTGGGGGTTCTCGGCGCATCCCTACTGCTTCAATCACCAACTCTGCCCACGATGAACTCTGCCGATTTCAGGATTCTTCAGGCAACTTTGGCGGCTCTAGCTATGGGCGGCACTGCGATTACATTCACCCGCAAAAACAGCACGGTAAAGCACGTGGCAGGTCTTGTTCCAATGGCATCGCTCGGATACGCGCTGGCGAGCTTCGTGCCGCTAACCAACTCAGAAATATTGCGGCAGCGGGCCGATTCGCTATGGCACTTGCTGTTTGCCGCAGTTGCCGTTGCGCTGGTCACAGTAGCCGCAAACCGCACGACACCATCGATTGCTTGGCTAGCCGGCAGCTACTTAGGACTGCTGCTATCTGCCCACGCCACTTC
>CAYTNT010000085.1:0-3843 GCA_964439235.1 uncultured Rhodoluna sp.
CAATTTTACTTGCGGAAGATTCCCTTGACCCCCTGCAAAACGGCATCCAGCTCACGAACTCTGAGCAACTTCAGTGAGACCAGGTAGCAAATCACCATTGAGCCGCCAACGATACCCATGATGGTGACAGCCGGCAGCACGCCGCTGAGCGCGTATGACTTGGCGTCAACACCGCCGACCAGGCGCAGGATTGACAGGCCGAACAGCAGGGTTAGACCGGCAGCGATGACGTATTTCAGCATCGATTTGGCCAGATCGAAGCGGCCCCAAGCGCCAATCCGCTTGCTGAGCAGCCAGCTGGCCAGAATCGCCTGCACCAGCAAAGTTGCCGAAGTCAACGCGGCGAGGCCAACCACCAGGTTTTCGGCCGGCAGAACGGCACCCATAGTGATCGAACCGGCAATGTGCAGCGAAATCTGGGCGACCGTGAACCAAAACGGGGTTTGCGTGTCTTCGAGCGCGAAGAAGGCGCGCTGCACCATGTAAACGAAGCTGAAAGGCAGCAAGCCAAACATCATCGCGATCACCACATTGCCCAGAGCGATGGTGGCAGGAGTCTCACCCACGAAGATGCGGGCGGCCGGGTAGGCCAGCACGATTAGCGTGACCGTCGCGAGCAGAGCGATGATCGAGATGGCCTTGAGGCCAGCCACCAGGTCTGACTTGAGTTCGGTTAGTTCTTCGGCCTGCGCGTGCTGCGACATCTTGGTGAAATAAGCGGTCGCGATCGAAACCGTTGCAACTGAGTGCGGCAGCATGAAGATCAACCAGGCGATGTTGGCTGCGGCGACGGATGCGATTGCGCCAGAGTCAACGCCCTCGAGGGCACGAGCCGATATCGCACTCGAGGCGACGATGGTCTGCACCAGGCCGCCAATCTGGGTGACTATGACCATGCCCAGCGACCAGCTCGCGATCTTCAGTGCGGGGCGCAGTCCGAAACCACGCCACTTGAAGTTCGGGGTCAATTTGAGGCCGATTTTGCGCCAGGCCGCAAACAAAATCAGTGCCTGGGCGACCACTCCGAGGGTTGCGGTGCCGGCCAACCAGGCAATCTGGTCTGCACTCCAATCGGCCACGCCGCGGTTTCCCTGCGGGTCAGTGCCGAAAATCACGATGTAACCGATAAGTCCAGCCAGCTGCACCACATTGTTGAGCACCGGAGCCCACATGTAAGGTCCAAACTTGCTGCGCGAATTGAGCACCTCGCCTAGCAGCGAGTAGAGGCCGTAGAAAAACAGCTGAGGCAGGCACCAGTAGGCAAAAGCGGTAGCCAGGGCCAACTGATCGGCTGTCCAGTCCTTGGTGTATAGGCTCACGAGCGCGGGTGCCGCGAGAGTGGCCAACAGCGTGACACCCAAGAAAACTGTGATGATGAAGGTCAACAGGCGGTTGATGTAGGCGCGACCGTCGTCGTCATGACTTCTGGCGCGAACCAGCTGCGGAACCAGCACCGCGTTGAGCGTGCCACCCGCGATGATCGCGTAGACGTTGTTTGGCAGCTGGTTTGCTACGCCAAAGGCATCCGCGGCATTTGTGGTGACACCGATGGCGATTGCGGTCAGCACCGCGCGGGCGAAGCCCATGATTCTCGAAATCACGGTGCCCGATGCCATCAGCAGCGAGGATCTGGCGATACTCAAGATTCCTGAGCCTTCTTGGCACGACGAGCCATGCGAATGCCACCAACAAGGCCCAAAATCAGCACGGATGCTGCAAAGCCGGCAATTAGGGCGCCTTCGATGTCGGGTTCGACGTTCATCTGGATGATCTTTTCGCCGGTGAGTGGGCGTCCCGAGAACGTAGTAAGCCGCACGATCAGAAAGACTTTGCCGCTAGCCACGGCCTCGACCGGCACCTGCGCGTTGACGGTTTCACCCGCTGGAACCAGCACCTCGACCGCCGATGGCACTATCACGCGAGTGTTGCTCGGTGAAATGTGCACGTGCACTCGAACATCGCTCGTGAACGTGTTCTTCACCGCGACCGGAATCTTGGACTGGCGAGAAACCAGGTTGATCGAACTGCCTTTCAGCAGGTAAACGCCCGGTTCCTCGGTCACCACCGGGTCGCTGGCCTCCTCGACCACGTTCGGTTGCGACGGCTCGGGGGTTGGTGTGGTCGCGCTCGCCGCAGATATAAAGCCGAAAACTCCGATGGATGCGGCAATCGCCGCGGCTAGCGCCGCAGAAACGACCTTGCGCAGGGCGGGGTTGCGCAGAACGGGCTTAGCCAGCACTGGATCCCCCGTTTCTCTGCACCCACTCGATGACTCCTCGAGCTAGGCGACGCTCGTTCTCGTGGCTCAGCACCTCGTTCAGTGTGTCGAGCTCAAACCATTGAACATCAATTGCCTCGTGGTTTGGGTCATTTTCGACGGTCAAATCGCCGCCAATTTGGCGCATCAGAAAGTGATGCACGGTCTTCGAAATCAGCTTGCCGCTGCCGGTGAACTCATACGAAATCTGGCCGAGCGGCTCGATGATCTCAACTTCGAGACCGGTCTCTTCGGCCACCTCGCGAATCGCGGCCTCTTGCAGAGATTCACTGCCCTCGGGATGCCCCTTGGGCACGCACCAGTCGATGCGTCCGGCCCGGTTTTGTCTGCCAATCAGGGCTACCCGAATCGAACCGTCGGCGGCCAGCACGAATCCGCCGGCCGAGGTCTCTTGAACACGCTCGAGACGTCGCGGCGGGCGGCTCACTTTTTGGCCACTTTGTCGTCGAGAGTTCATGAGGCAACCCTACCTTGCGCAGGTCTGTGGCACGATTGAACTCATGCAGTCGGTCGAACAAGCGCTGGCGAATCTGGGCAAGATCACCGATTCGCCGTTGTTTGTCACACTCGGCAAGCTATTTCAGGATGCCGGCCACGAAATCGCTCTGGTCGGCGGCCCGGTGCGCGACGCGTTTCTCGGCCGCAAGGCTCCCGACCTAGACTTCACCACCACCGCAACCCCAGACCAGACCCTGGCAATCCTGAAGGGCCACGTGGATGCGCACTGGGACATCGGCCGCGAATTCGGAACAATCGGGGCCCGAATCGGTGACGACACCATCGAAATCACCACCTATCGGGCCGATAAGTACGACCGCGATAGCCGCAAGCCCGAGGTGGCATTTGGCAAAGACCTGACCGAAGACCTGTTTCGCCGCGATTTCACCGTTAATTCGATGGCTCTGCGACTGCCCGACAAGGTTTTCGTTGACCCGTTCAACGGCTTGGCCGACTTGATTGCGGGAGTCATTCGCACCCCCGGCAAGCCTGAGGACAGCTTTAGCGATGATCCGCTGCGCATGCTGCGCGGTGCGCGGTTCGCATCCCAGCTGGGTTTCGAAATTGAAGCAGAGACTTTTGCGGCGATGACCTCGATGGCGGGGCGGCTCGAAATCATATCGGCAGAGCGGATTCAGGTCGAGCTGACCAAGCTGATGCTGGGCGCGAACCCGCGCAAGGGCCTAACCGCGCTGGTAGATAGTGGTTTGGCGGCCATCGTGCTGCCTGAACTACCCGCGCTGAAGCTCGAGGTCGACGAGCACCATCACCACAAGGACGTTTACGAGCACACCTTAACCGTGGTCGAGCAGGCTATCGATTACGAGAAGGATTACGGCCTAGAGGGCGACTTTGTGCTGCGTTTTGCCGCTCTGCTGCACGACTGCGGCAAACCGGCGACCCGAAAGCTAGAGCCGGGCGGCGGCGTTAGCTTTTATCACCACGACGTTGTCGGGGCCAAGCTCGCCAAGAAGCGCATGCAGGCCCTTAGATTCGACAACGACACCATCAAGGCAGTTTCGCGCCTGATCGCGCTGCACTTTCGCTTCTTCGGATACAGCGATGCG
>CAYTNT010000086.1:0-3797 GCA_964439235.1 uncultured Rhodoluna sp.
AGGGTCTGCGCGCAATCGGCAATGTTTCTTCACCAACGTTTGTGATTGCGAGAACTCATAAGCGCGAAGACTCCGATGTGCCACTCGTGCACGTCGATGCATATCGCTTGGGCGGTGCAGAAGAACTCGATGATCTCGACATCGACTTTGCCAACAGCATAGTTTTGGTTGAGTGGGGCAAAGGACTACTCGAGGGCATAACTGAGAACTGGCTCGAGATCGAAATTGCGCGCGACCACAGCGGCGAAAGCGAGATTCGTGAGCTGAAGATAACCGCATTCGGTGAGCGTTGGTCGGCGGTGACTTTCTAATGAGCATCTTGCTTGCGATAGACACTTCGGCCGGCACCAGCGTTGCTCTCTTTCGCGATGGGGTTTTGCTCTCAGAGCTAAACGTGACAGACAACATGAAGCACGCAGAAACCGTTGGTGCCGCGATAGTTAGCGTTTTGACCGAGGCCGGCGTTGCAGCCCGCGAGGTGCAAGAGGTTGTCGTTGGCAGAGGCCCGGCGCCTTTCACCGGACTGCGAGTTGGCATCGCCGCGGCCGTTATGTTTGCCGAAGGCTCTGGCGCAAAGCTATCTGGACTGGTTAGCCTCGACGCCATCGCTCTGCGCGCCCTAAAGCATCGGTCGAGCGGCGAAACCAGACCTTTGCTGGTAACCACTGACGCCAGGCGCTCAGAGGTCTATTGGTCTCTCTACAGCGGCCTGAGCGACGAGGGTGTTGCGATCAGAACCGAAGGGCCTCAGGTGCTCAAACCGGCCGCGCTTCAAGAACTGCTTGCCTCGAGAAACATCGATGCCGACACCACAGACTTGGGCATAACCGGCGCCGCGGTTGGCGAGTTGGCGCTCGCGCTTCGAGCCGCCGGGCAACTCGAGAACGATATCTCGGCGCTCTACCTTCGAGCACCCGATGCCGTCGAGCCGAAGGCATCCGGTGTATTTGGCAAGCGGGTGAGCTCATGACCTCTTTCACAATTCGAGTTGCTGCCGAGAGTGATCTTGACGAAATTATGCGCATCGAAAACGAGAGTTTTCAGAGCGATGCGTGGTCGGTGCAAAACATGCACGACGAGATCGTCGGGGCCGAGAAGTTTTATGTTGTCGCATACTCGACCGCCGACGATAAAGAGAGATTGATTGGTTATGCCGGTCTGGCGAAATCTGTTGCAAGCGCTCAGGGCGACATTCAAACCATCGCGGTAAGCAATCAGCATCGTTCGAAGGGTCTCGGCAGAGAACTAATGAACCGATTGCTCGCCGAGTGTCGTCGCGTTGCAATTCGCGAAGTGTTTCTCGAGGTGCGCGCAGACAACCCGATCGCTCAAGAGCTTTATGTGAAGCTCGGTTTCGAGCAAATTGATTTGCGCAAGCGCTACTACCAACCAGATAACGTCGATGCAATTGTCATGCGACTGACTCTCGCGGGGCCAACTAACCACGAGCCGCTCGTGCTCGGAATCGAATCGAGCTGCGACGAGACCGGCATCGGAATCGTGCGCGGCAACACCTTGCTAGCGAACGTGATTTCGTCGTCAATGCAAATGCACGTGCGCTTCGGCGGAGTTGTTCCAGAGGTTGCCGCCCGAGCTCACCTCGAAGCGCTCAAACCAACTCTCGACGAAGCTCTCGCCAAGGCGAAAGTTTCGCTAAATGAAATCGATGCGATCGCGGTAACCAATGGCCCGGGTCTGGCCGGTGCGCTGATGGTTGGCATCGCGGCCGCGAAGGCTCTCGCGGTTTCGCTCGACAAACCGATCTATGCCGTAAACCACCTGGTTGGGCACGTTGGCGTTGACGTGCTCGAGCGCGGACAGGTCGAGACTCCGACCATCGCGCTGCTGGTAAGCGGCGGGCACACCTCGCTGCTGCTGGTTCGCGACCTGATCGACGACGTCGAACTGCTCGGTGAAACCATCGACGATGCCGCGGGCGAGGCCTTCGACAAGGTGGCTCGCGTTCTTGGGCTCAACTATCCCGGCGGGCCTGAAATCGATCGGGCAGCCGAGGGCGGCGACCCTCAGGCCATCAGATTTCCGCGGGCACTCACCCTGCCAAAAGACATGGATAGGCATCGCTACGACTTCTCGTTCAGCGGCTTGAAGACCGCGGTGGCTCGTCACGTTGAAGTGGCACAGGCCAAGCTCGAGGCCGGCGAAGAGGTTGACTTCAACATTGCCGACGTGGCCGCCAGTTTTAGAGAGGCCGTCGTTGATGTTTTGGTTGGCAAGGCAGTCAAGGCATGCATCGAGCACAATGTGCCGCGCCTGCTCTTGGGCGGTGGTGTGGTCGCCAACAGAAGGCTGCGCGAAGTCGCTCAGCAGCGTTGCGACGAAAACAACATTGAGCTTCGAATTCCTGCGCTATCGCTGTGCACAGATAATGGCGCCATGATCGCGGCTCTTGGCGCCCAGTTGATTATGGCGGGTCGAGCGCCATCGAGTCTGAACTTCGGGGCTGACTCAACGCTCTCGGTAACCACCGTGCAGTCAAGGTAGGCGCTCAATAAATGTCTAGACAACACCCAAGCAGTTCACAGGTTTCACGCAGACTTTAGTGCTGGTCTTGTCTTAGCCAATCAATCGGAGGAATCACATGGCAACAAAGAATAGCCAGCCAGAACCAGTGGCAGCAGAAGCAAACAGCAAGTTCAATTTCAATTCGCTCAACACCCTCGCGGTTGTGTCGCTGGCAACAGCGCTAACCAGCATCGGTGCGGTGGCCGCGGTAATCACAGGCCACATCGCCCTAGCCCAGCTGAAGACCGAACCAAAGTCGGGTCGCGGCCTTGCTCTCGCGGGCTTGATTGTGGGTTACGCGACCATAGCGTTCTGGGTTTTCGCCGGCATCGGCCTTACCTGGCTGCGCTTGAAGTACGGTTTCGATGGCCCAATGGGTCAAATGGGCATGGATGACGACCACGGCATGCGCGGTCGCTAAATCTAAGTAAGAGGCTCTGCCAAGAGCGCTCGGTGATCGTCGCCAATCCTGGTGAGAATCAGGGTGGCGGCGATTTCGCCCTTAAGACTCAGCTCTTTGCGCAGTTGCTCTGGCACAACATCGACTCCGCGTTTCTTGATTTCGAGGGTTCCGATGTTGCGCTCGCGAAGGTAGGCCTTTAGTTTTTTGCGATCGAATGCCATTTCATCGAGAACTCTGAATCCGCGCATCATCGGCGAATTGATTTGCTCGTCGCTAGTGAGATATGCAATCTCTCTCGAAATCAGAGTTGCGCCAACTTCGTTCGCTAGATCTGCAATCAAGTGCGAGCGAACAATCGCGTTGTCTGGTTCATAGATGAATTGCTTGAGCTGCATAACCTCTGCCGGTTCACTCTCAAAAGTTTCGCTCACAATTTCGTGTCGACCGGTTGAGTTCACAACCGTTGCCGCGCGCGCAACTTTTGGCCTCTTCACTTCGCCGAACCAGAGCGCGAGTTCAACCAAATCGCCGTCGATTGAAAGCCACTGCGCCTCAGCATCCTGCGCAATTGCTTCGTGCGGATGCCCAGGCCCGAGCTTTATGCCGGTTGGCTTTGTTCGCGCCTGTTCGAGAACCCAATTGAAGTCGGGCGAAAACTGCGCGGGGTCAAATTTGCGAGTTGCGCGTTCACCTTTGCCATCAAGCTCACGTCTGGCCGGGTCGAAGAACAACGCTTCGAATTGACTCAAATCGAGCGTCGTGATGTCGGCCTGCTCAACTTCGACGTTTTCGAATGCACCAAGGTTGAAGACGGCGAGAGCCGCCGTAACCTCATCGATTTCGAAAGCCCGCACGTCGAGGTCAATCGCGC
>CAYTNT010000087.1:0-3577 GCA_964439235.1 uncultured Rhodoluna sp.
ATGAATCGTCTCGCGACCTTCGTAACCAAGCGAAGCAAGCTAGCGCTATTTGGTTTTATCTCGCTAATTGCTCTCTCGACCATCTGGGGATTCCAGGCTTTCGCCGGCCTCAAGGGTGGCGGCTACGACGACCCGAAGTCTGATTCGGCCGAGGTCTGGAACGTCTTGCGCGACACCTTCGACAGCCAGGAATCCGAAGTGATCGGCATCGCCGACTTCGACAGCGCCGCGAGCGAAACCAGCAATCGTCTGCTGGTTCAGGAACTTCTGCGAGAAATCGAACTGGTCGACGGAGTGGTCGGCACTAAGTCTTACTACACCCTCGGTGAGCCGACGAGCCTAAAGAGCGATGACGGCCGCGCGGTCTACTTCTTCGTCGACCTCGATGACGAAGTAACCCAATCGACGGTTGCGCAGACGTTGGTCGATACCTTCGACGGAAAGTTTCAGACCGCAGAGGTTCACTTCGCCGGATTCGCGGCCGTCACCAGTGAGCTGAACGAATCGATTAAGAACGACATCCTTAGGGCAGAGCTGATTGCTGTGCCGATCACCCTGGTGCTGCTCACCTTCGTCTTCGGTTCGCTCGTGGCAGCCGGGTTGCCGTTGCTGGTTGGTGGCCTCGCGATTCTCGGCTCGTTCTTCTTCATGTGGGTCTCGACCCAGTTCACCGACACCTCGATCTTCTCGATGAACCTGATTACCGGTTTGGGTCTGGGCCTCGGCATCGACTACGCACTGCTGATGGTGAACCGATTCCGTGAAGAACGAAAGCGTGGGCGAGCGGTCGATGAAGCTGTGCGCGAGACAGTTGTGACCGCTGGTCGAACCGTGGTGTTCTCTGGCCTCACGGTTGCCGTCGTGCTGTTGGCGCTAACCGTTTTTCCGCAGTATTTCTTGCGCTCGTTTGCGCTCGCCGGTTTCGTTGTTGTGGTTCTTGCAGTGCTCGGAGCCATCATCGCCCTGCCCGCCCTGCTCAATCTTCTGGGCGACAAAGTCAACCGCCTCAAGGTGGGTCGCGGAGACATCGCTCCGAAGGACACGGGCTCTTGGTCAACTCTGGCCAAGTTTGTGATGAAGCGCCCGGTCAGCGTGCTGGTGCTAACCAGCCTCGCGCTCGGCGGTCTAGTCGCGCTCGGCAACGGCGTGCAGTTCGGCCAGGTCGATGATCGAATCCTGCCGAAAGACAACCGCGTGGTGGTCGCCAACGACATCGCGCGCGAACGATTCTCGGGCCGAGAGGCATCCCCGGTTGAAATCATCGCGATTGGCGCAACCCAAGACGAGTTGCTGAAGTACACCACCGAACTGAGCAAGCTGGATGCGGCGCTGCGAGTGCAGAGCCCGCTCGGCATCACCCAGAACGGGGTGCTCGACGAGGGTTACTCGGTGGCGTTCGCCGAATACACCGTGGGCGACGAGCAGCGCATCCAACTGATTCACGATGTTGAACCGCGCTCGCCAGAAGGCGTCGAACTGACCAAGATCGTGCGAGACGTGCCACACGACGGCTTCGAGGTGCTGGTTGGTGGCGGGGCGGCTACCTATGCCGATTCGCTCGCCGGGATCGAACGCAACCTTCCGCTAGCCGCCGCGTGGATCATTTTCTCGACGCTCGTGCTGCTGTTCCTGTTCACGGGATCGATTCTGTTGCCGATCAAGGCCGTGCTGCTGAACTTCGCATCGCTCGGAGCGACCCTCGGCTTCCTGACTTGGGTGTTCATGGGCGGGCACCTGCGCTGGCTAATCGGCGACTTCACGGTCACCGGCACGATTGACGCATCCACCGTTGTTCTGATTGCCGTGGTCGCGTTCGGCCTCTCCATGGACTACGAACTGTTCTTGCTCAGCCGCATCAAAGAGCAGCACGACGCAGGCATGGGCACGACCGAATCGGTCGCTGTTGGTCTGCAGCGTTCGGGTCGCATCATCACAGCCGCAGCTCTGGTGCTGGCGGTTACCTTCGCCGGCTTCATCACCAGCGGCGTAACCATCATCAAGATGCTCGGTCTCGGAATCGCGTTCGCGATTTTGCTGGATGCGACAGTCGTGCGCGCGCTACTCGTGCCGGCCCTGATGCGTCTCTTCGGCGAGCTCAACTGGTGGGCACCGAAGTGGATGCTGAAGCTGCAGCGTCGGGCGAAACTAGACCACTAGCTCTAGCAGCCCGACTAGATCCAGCCGAGGCGGTCTTTGACCACCTGCGCCTGACGCTTCTGTTCCTCACCCAGGTTGCCGACCGCGGCGTCGAGCAGCGTTTCGAGAAGCAGCTCCGCTGCCCGCTCTACCGGCTTCTGCAGTGCCGACTCGATGCGTGCGGCGATCACCGGGTACTGCAGTTCGAACCGCCTGAATCGGTTGAGATTGTCGAGTTTGTTTTCTGTGCCTCTGGCCGGATGCTGCCAGTGGCGAATTAGTCCGAGCAGGTTGTTGATCGCCCAACTGCGAACGTGCTGCCCGGCGATGAGTAGCTCGCCGCGACGGGCGCGCCCGACGCCAATCAAGAGTTGGCACAGGAACAGTTCGTACTCGCGCTCGGCGTTGAACTCGGTGATGTTGTTCTTCTCTGACTCGGCAGCCGTCTTGTCGGCCATGGCACGCATCCTGGTTTGAATGTCACCCGATTTGTCGACGGTCACCAGGAACGCGTTCGCCGCGGCAATTTCGAGCTCGCGGTTTTCGAACACGGCAAACTCCAAGACGTGACCATCGCGATAAACCACCTTGAGTCCGTGAGCTGTTTCGCGAGGTCGAATCGAGATATCGGATGCGTTCGGCAGCCAGCTCAGGTCTTGGCGTAGGGCCTCGGCGCGATCGTTTTCGGTCACCACGAAGAAGTCGTGGTCACTCCACTCGTCGAACCGAGAATGGTCAGCCGCTGAGCCGACGAAGACCAACCCGATTACGTCGGGATGCGCCTGCAGGTTCGCGCTGAGTTCTGCTTCAAATTCGAGGAACAGTTCGAGAGTCTTCACGCTGATAGTTTGCCCCACTTCGCCATCAATTCTGGAATTACAAAAACTCTCGGTTAGGGTCGATTCATGGTCAGAAAGAACGCTGCTTACAAGAACATCTACCCCTCGAAGTTCAAGACTCTGCCGACGATTCCGGCACTGATTTTTATGGTGCTGTTGTTCGCGGGCGGCATGGTGGTCGGAAACGCCATCACGCTAAAGCCAGCACCCCTCGTGCCGGGCGATGTCATGGTCGCTGGACGCGTCCTGACGATGGAAAACGGCAACGGCACCATTCGTCTTGCCGGCGGTGGCGAGTACAAGTTCTACTTCGCTACCGATGGCGTAATCACCAAGAAAACCGTGGTTGGCGATGAGCTCAAGCCGGGCATGTACGTCGAGTTCGCGATTGGCCTGGAAGGGCTGAAGGGCTACTACGGCAACAGCAAGCACCTGCAGCTGGTGACCGACGCGACCTTGGTCGAGCCTGCGAAGTAAATCGAGGCGCGCGCCCAGGCACTGACTGAACCGACCTGCCTGAACCGACCCGCCTAACGGCAACGCTAATATTTGACTCATGCTTATGTCAGATCGCGATATTCGCGCCGAAATCGAAGCGGGCC
>CAYTNT010000088.1:0-3442 GCA_964439235.1 uncultured Rhodoluna sp.
TGAATCCGTTCAGGGTTGTGACAGACTGCACTTATGAATAAGCGTGCTCTGTTCTTCTTTATTCTGGCAGGTCTCGGACTCGCCACCGCATGGGTGTTCAATGCCCAGGCAGTGATGGCCGGTGAAAACTACCTCGAGGCCTGGTTCACGACGCCAGCCGACTGGGTTGCCAGCACAGACCTGCTGATCGCCGCAGTTGCCGCGGTCGCGTTCATCATCATCGATTCGCGCCGAAACGGAATCCGTCGGGTTTGGATTCTGATTCTGCTCGGATTCGTAACCGCAATCGCCTTTGTTTTTCCGCTGTATCTGGCAATTCGCGAACTTCACCTGGCCAAGGTTCGCAATAGCGAGCACACCACCAAGGGCCGCTTGGACGAGTTCGAGGTCAACGGCCGTCGCTACTTGGCGTGGGTGCCGAACCAGCTCGACGCCGAGACGCCGGTGCTGATTGCGCACGATGCGCAAAACTATCTGCTGTCGCGTTCCAAGACTTGGAACGGCCAGAACTGGGGCGTCATCGAGGCGCTCGAAGCCGGGCGCATCCTGCCTGATTCAAAGGGTCGCCTGCCGCTAATCGTTTCGGTGCACCTCAAGGACACCGCCTACCGCCTCAACCAACTCGCGCCAGAAGACTTCATGCGCGGTCGCGATTACCTGTGGGATGCGGTTCCCGCCGAAATGACGCCACCCGACCGAGTTTTGCGCGGTAACGACTACATCGATGACGTGGTGCTCAACATGCTGCCTACTCTCGAGCAGCGCTACGGGGTCAAACTCGACATGTCGCGAACGGCAATCGCCGGTTCGAGCATGGGCGGTCTTGCCTCGCTCTATGCGATGGGTCGTCACCCACAGGTGTTCGGCGCGGCCCTGGCCTATTCGACCCACTGGCCAATTGGTGGCAACGACCTGGTCGACTGGCTGGTAGACCACCTCCCTGCTGACGGCAAGCACATCGTCTGGACCGACCGTGGCGACCTCGATCTCGATGCGACTTACGAGACATTCCACGAACGTGCGATTGCTCGCCTAGAGGGTCGCGGGTTCAAGCGCGATCGCGACTTCATCGCGCGAGTTGAACACGGCACCGGGCACTGCGAAGACCACTGGGCTCGCCGCGTTGAGGTGCCGATCAACTGGTGGGCAAGCCGTCGCTAAAACAGCTTCGACGTGATCTGCTTGTGTTCGGTCATGAACCGAATCACGTCGGGGTCGACCTGAATGTCGCGCAACTGAATCGCGCGAGTTAGATACAGGCCTTCGAGCGAGCGGATGCGACTGAGCGCCACATAGGTTTGCCCCGGCGCGAACGCGCCTTGACCCATGTCGATCTGGGCCTCGTCGTAGGTCTGCCCCTGCGACTTGTGCACTGTTACCGCCCAGGCTAGGCGCAGCGGAATCTGCTGATACTCAGCCAGCACGTGCGGCACCACAACATCGCGCCACTTCTGCGTGGTCTCGTCGAACTCCTGCTCGACCTCGTAACGAACCTTCTCCCAGGTTGAGACGCCGACCTCGAACACATCGTCATCGACCTTGACCGTCACGCCACCGCGATCGGGCAGGGCGATGACGTGCCCAATAGTGCCGTTGACCCAGCGACGCATCCTGCTGCCCGAACTGTCTTTGAGGTTGCCGTCATCGTTCTTGATGAACATCACCTGCGAGCCGACCTTGACGGTCAGCGCCGGATCGGCAGGCAGCGCGCGGCCGAAAATCTTCTGGTCGCCCGAGGCAAACTTTCCGTGAAACACCTTTGCCGGGCTGGTCAACTGCGCCAGGCGGGATGCGTTGTACGAATCAACTCTCGCGTTGTTAGTTGCCAACTTGATGACATCCTCGTGCGGCGGCCAGCGATTGCCGGCCGCGTTGAGTTCGTCGAGCATCGCCTGCGTGCAAGAGCCGTCGCGGATAGCGTTGAGGATCTCTTTGAACCGCTCGTCGCTTTGCCTAAAGATTTGGCTGAGCTCGTACCGTTCGAGCTCGGTTTGGCGCCAAACGTGTGCATCGAAGAACCACGGGCTGCGATAACCGTCGCCGGATTCGCCGGCATAGAAGAACGGACGCGTTTCGTCGTCGACCACCGGTGCGAGCTGGTACGGGTCGCCGAACATCACCACCTGAGCGCCACCGAACGGAACGCGACGCTTGCCGCGGGCGATGCCCATCGCGCGACTGATCGCATCCATCAGGTCGGCACTGACCATTGAAACCTCGTCGATTACCAGCGTGTCGATGCCGGCCAGCACCTCACGGGTTCGTCGACCCAGGTGCTTCGAGATGTCGACGTCGGCGAGCAGACCGAACGGCAGCGTAAACAGCGAGTGGATCGTGGCACCGCCAACATTTAGCGCGGCCACTCCGGTCGGGGCGCAGACCGCAACCGACTTCTTAGTGTTCTCGATGAAATAGGCGAGCAGGGTCGATTTTCCGGTGCCTGCGCGGCCGGTCACGAAAATGTTGTTCTGGGTGGTTTCGATGTAGTCGAAAAGGTGCTGTTGCTCTTCGGATAGGGCAACGGGAGTGAGCGACAAAGCGGCTACCCCCTGGATTTTGTTGAGTCTGATTCGCCCGATTTTGGTGCGTCTTGAGCCGCCAGTTTAGCCAACATTTCGTTGTATGCGGTGAGGTCGGCACCGCCGATTCGGTCGCTGGCTCGATCTAGACGCTTGGCCTCTTTTTGGTCGTTCCTGAACCACTGAACCGCAACAATTACCACCAACATCGCCACAGGAATCTCGCCGATACCCCAGGCCACGGCTCCGCCCGTGTGTTGATCCTGCAACGGCGGTTCACCCCAGGTTCGACCCATCGCGCCGTACCAATCGGCGAGCAGAAGCCCACTGCTCGACATCAGGCTGAGGCCGAAGAATGCGTGGAATGCCATGGTGGCGATCAGCATTATCAGACGGGCAGCGTAGGGCAGTCGGGTTGGTCCGGGGTCGATACCAATCAGTGCCTGAGCAAACAGGTAGCCGGTGATTAGGAAGTGCACCAGCATCCACTGGTGACCAAGGTGGTCTCGGGTCGCCCAGGCAAACAGCGGGGTGTAGTAGAACGTGACCAGCGAGCTGCCGAACAGCACCGCCGCGATCGCCGGGTGAGCCACGAATTGCGCATACTTCGTGTGCACAGCCCACAGCACCCATTCGCGCAGGCCGCGTGATTCGTCGTCGCGCTTCTCGGTGGCACGCATAATCAGCGTGACGGGCGCGCCAGGCACTAGCAGCACCGGAATCACCATGGCCAAAATCATGTGCCCGATCATGTGGGCGCTGAACAGGTAGGCCTGATAGGCATTCACCGCACCGTTGGTCACATAGAGCAGAACAATCATGCCCGCGATCCAGGATGCGGTTCGCCCAACCGGCCACTTGTCGCCGCGCTGCCGCAGACGTCGCACGCCCCACAGGTAAAGGCCGATGCCGAACGCAACGAT
>CAYTNT010000089.1:0-3423 GCA_964439235.1 uncultured Rhodoluna sp.
GCGTAGCACGAGCGGCGAACCGGGGCCTTGCCGTGGTCACGGGTGTGACCACCGAAGCGGCGCTGGTCGATCTTGCCGTCTGGGGTGCGGTTGAACGGCAGACCCATGTTCTCGAGGTCGATGACCGCCTGAACCGATTCCTTAGCGAGGATCTCTGCGGCATCTTGGTCGACCAGGTAGTCGCCACCCTTGACGGTGTCGAAGGTGTGCCATTCCCAGCTGTCTTCCTCGACGTTGGCCAGTGCTGCGGCCATACCACCCTGGGCCGCACCGGTGTGCGAACGGGTCGGGAACAGCTTCGAGATAACGGCGGTCTTCGCGTGCGGGCCGGCTTCGATCGCTGCACGCATGCCAGCGCCACCAGCGCCAACGATTACGACGTCGTACTCGTAGTGGTGCACCTTTGGTGATTCAGTAGTCACTTAGTGATTCCTCTTGATTGGTAAATCTTTGCCGTTAGGCAGGCTTGCAAACTTCTGGCAGGTAGTTGACTGCTTCTGGGTCGATGCATGGGTCGAAGGTGAAGATGACCAGGCTGCCGAGAACAACCAGTGCCCCGCAAACCAGCCACAGCGCCCAAATCAGGCCACGGCGCAGACGCTCGCGCTCGCAGTAGTCGTTCACCAGCGTGCGCATGCCGTTGGTGCCGTGAATCATGGCCAACCAGAGCATCGCAAAGTCCATCCACTGAACAACTGGGCTGGCCCACTTGCCGGCGACGAAGGCGAAGTCGATTCCGCTGATGCCATCACCGAGAACAAGGTTGGCAATCAGGTGAGTAAAAATGAGCGCGACGAGAATCGCACCCGAGGCTCGCATGAACAGCCAGCCGTACTTTTCCCAGTTAGCACGCTTGCGGCTACGTGGGCTCTTAGGGGTTTCGATTACAACAGACATTTCTGGAATCCCTCTCGCTTAATGGCCGAAGACGAAGCCGAGGTGGCGGATGGCAAATGGAACGAAGAGACCGACGGCCACGGCGATGACGATCCACCAGAGCACGTTCTGGTACTTAGCGCCCTTGCGCCAGAAGTCGATCAAAATTACGCGGATGCCGTTGAGCGCGTGGTACAGAATCGCTGCGACCAGACCCAGCTCGGCCACACCGATTAGTGGGGTCTTGTAGGTCGCGATTACAGCGTTGTATGCCTCAGCCGAGACGCGAACCAGAGCGGTGTCTAGAACGTGAACGAGCAAAAAGAAAAAGATTGCAACGCCGGTGATGCGGTGGAGTACCCACGACCACATTCCGACCTTGCCGCGGTAAAGAGTGCCTGCTGGTTTGGTTGGCACGAATTCCTCCTGTTAAGGGCTCGTCATCGAAGCTCAATAGCCCCTCTAGTCTAAGCCCGCGAGAAGGCTCCGTATTTCCAGTTGGCACCTATTCGGCTAGGGTTTTTAGCATCATGAGCACAGCACGCGACCCGATGGCCCGCTTCCACAGCATCATTCCCGCAGGTGGAATCGGTAGCCGGCTTTGGCCCCTCTCGCGCGCCTCAGCACCAAAGTTTTTGCACGACCTCACCGGTTCGGGCCAGACCCTGCTGCAGGACACCTGGGATCGCCTAACCCCACTCGCGGGCAAAGACCGCATCCTCGTTGTAACCGGCAAGGTGCACAAGGCCGCGGTGCTCGAGCAGATCGAAGATCTGTCGACCGAAAACCTGGTTCTCGAACTCAGCCCGAAGGACTCGACCGCCGCAATCGCGCTCGCCGCGGCGATTCTGCTAAAGCGTGAGCCCGACGTGATCGTGGGCTCGTTTGCCGCCGACCACGTCATCGCCGAAGATGAGGCCTTTCGCGAGGTCGTGCGCGAGGCAGTTACCGTCGCCGCGACTGGCAAGATCGTCACCATCGGCATCGAACCGACCGAACCATCGGTGGGCTTCGGCTACATCAAAGCCGGTGAATCACTCGGCCTGAAGGATGCGCCGAACGCGCGTGACGTTGCTCGCTTTGTAGAAAAGCCAAACATCGCCAAGGCACGCAAGTACGTCGAGTCGGGCAACTACCTCTGGAACGCCGGCATGTTCATCGCTCCGGCTGCACTGCTGCTCGAGCAACTCTCGAAGACCGAGCCTGAGCTGTATGCCGCTCTAACCAAGATCGCCGACGCCTGGGACACCGACGACCGAAAGGATGTGCTGACCAAGGCTTGGCCAAAACTCAAGAAGGTTGCAATCGACTACTCGGTAGCCGAGCCTGCCGCGGCCGCCGGCCTTGTCGCCGTCGTGCCAGCAACCTTCTCGTGGCATGACGTCGGTGACTTCGCGGCAATCGCCGAATTGCAGTCGCAGGGTCGCCGCGGAAACCTCGCGGTGCTCGGAAACGCGAAGGTGCTCGCAGACTCATCCAGTGGAATCTTGGTTTCGGACACCGATCGTCTGATTGCCCTGATTGGTGTCGAGGACATCATCGTGGTTGACACCCCGGATGCGCTTTTGGTCACCACCAAAGAGCACGCTCAGCGGGTGAAGAACCTGGTGGATGCGCTGCGCACAACGGGTCACGAAGACGTTTTGTAGCCGCTCGGGGCGTTTGTAAGCCCTTACAAGTAACGGCTGGGTTAAATTCTGGTCTCAATAGTTGTTCGCAACCGAATGTTTACTTTCGGTGGATAGGCTTGGCTCGAACCAAAGCAGATGAAATCCATCTGTTGTTTCAGGAGGAGACAAGTGAACACCAGTTCAGCATTCAAGGGCCTCGCAATGACTGCAGTTGCAGCATTGACCCTTGCTGGTTGTGCTGCAGCGCCAGCTGAGCCAACCGTAACCCCAGTCGACTACAAGGCCTGCATGGTTTCTGACTCAGGCGGCTTCGACGACGCATCATTCAACGAAGAGGCTTTCAACGGCCTCAAGGAAGCAGAAGCAACTCTCGGTGTTGAGATTGCAACTGTTGAGTCGCCAGAAGGCGCAACTCAGACCGACTACGACTCAGCCGTTAACTCACTGGTTTCAGAAGGTTGCGACATGATTATCAACGTTGGTTTCTCGCTGGCTCTGACCACTCGCGAGGCAGCTAAGGCTCACCCAGACGTGAACTTCGCTCTGATCGACTCGGCTCTTTCGAACGACGACTTCTCGCCACTGAGCCTGCCAAACGTAAAGCCGCTGCAGTACGACACCGCTGAGGCCGCGTTCCTCGCCGGTTACCTCGCTGCAGCAACCACCAAGACCGGCAAGGTTGCCACCTACGGTGGAATGCTGTTCCCATCAGTAACCATCTTCATGGATGGCTTCAAGCAGGGTGTTGCTCACTACAACCAGGTCAAGGGCACCAAGGTCGTTGTTCTGGGTGCAGACGGTGACGACAGCTCGAAGTGGGCTGCAACCGGTGACTTCAGCGACCAGGCCAAGGGTAAGACTCTGACCGAGCAGTTCTTCGCTCAGGGCGCTGACATCGTTCTGCCAGTAGCTGGTC
>CAYTNT010000090.1:0-3392 GCA_964439235.1 uncultured Rhodoluna sp.
CCCGAACGGGTTGCCTCGATGATTGCCTTCGGGGTGTCGGCTGACTCGAACTCCCAGAACGACTGCTCCCAGACACCAAAGCCAGTGCCCGAGTGCGAGTAGTCAGAGAAGGCGAGCATGGTGCCCTGGTCGAATGCCGAGGCGACGTCTGCTTCTTCGGTGCAGCCGTCGTCGGCACCAGTTCCGAAGACTGGGTAGTCCATGTCGCCGATGTGGTTTGGCTCGTCGGCATCCTTCATGTCGCTCGAGAACGATGACTTCTGCACGAGGATCTCTTTGGCACGATCAGGCGAGAGCGAGTAAGGCATCAGAACCAAAACAGCAACCACCGCGAGTATCACGGCCATGACTCCGCCGCCGATGGCGATGAACAGGGTCTTGTTGACCGGCTTCTTTGGTGCGACCGGTGGCATCGGTTGCGCAAATCCGGCGGCCGCTTCAGCACTTGGGGCAGCTGGTGCAGCAGCGGTGTCTGGGGTTGCTGGGGCAGCCGGGGTAACCGGAGCACCGCTTGCCGGCGCAGCGAGGCTGGTGCCACAGTTCGAGCAGAAAGCTGCGTCGCCGCCGTTGGTGCCACACTTTGGACAGAACATTTTGGTTCCTTTCGGTTGCTCCCCTCGGAGCTCTTTTTAGAGGATGTACGCACCCAAGAATCGGTTGAACGCCTTGATGTCAAAGCGTGAATCGAACTCGAAGCGAACCTTGCCTAGACCGCTGAACCAGAGTTCGAGTTCAGCATCCATGTCGAATGTGCCAGCGCTCTCAACTGAGAAGGCCTGGATCTTGCTGTAAGGAAGCGAGGTGTAGTCGCGCTTCTTGCCTGTGATGCCCTGAACGTTTACGGCGATGATTCGCTTGCTTGTGAAAATCACCATGTCACGCATGCCGCGAAAAGCCGACATGATTTGTTCTCCGTCGATTAGCAAAGTACCCACCTCTGCCTGGCCATCAGCAATCGAAGCTTCCTTGAGCTTTACGAATGAACCGTTCTTGAAATCAATCATTGTGTCCCCCTTGGTTGGTGATCGGGATGGCCGGTTGGCCATGGCCCGCAGGTTGCCTCAAGCCTACGCCTAAAAGAAAACGGGGCCAGCTTTCGCCAGCCCCGTTCTCTCCATTGGAGTGGGTGTTGCAGATTAGTCGCGGAACTCGCTCTTTGCGAATTCCTTGTCGTCCTCGGCCGACTTGATGCGGGCGATGGTGAAGATGACCAGACCGAAGAGGCACTTGGCCAGGATGTCAGCAATGCTGTATCCAACTTCACGAGCCACGAAGCCGTCGGCGTCGAAACCAGTCGAGTTCATGTTGAAGATGAACGAGATTGGGTAGACACCCCAGGTTGCGATCAGGAGTAGACGAAGCGCTACAACCTTCTTGCGGACCTCAGCCGACTGACGCTCGAGGCTCTTGCCGAGCTCGATGAACAGTACGTACATGATGTAGAGGAATGGAAGAGTCGACAGCAGACCCCAGACAGATGCTGGGATGTCCATGATGTTGATCTTTGCGTCACCTGGGTAACCAAGGATGATCATCAGGGCAGCGGCCGGAACCAAACGCCAGAGCAGCGAGCTCTGTGCGGCGCGTGCCAGCGCGAGAACGGCAACGGTCTCGACTAGCAGCAGTGGAACGGTGAGGAACCAGTCAACGTAGCGGTAACCGACGTTGTACAGGTCTGCGTTGTGTGCACCAACCATTGGGAATGCGTGGTTGAACGAGTCAAACATGCGGAAGTAGTGGTAGGCAGCGATCGCGGTAACGGTACCCGAGATCATGACCGCCATGCGGTAACGCGGTGCAACGCGCTCGCGGGCCACGAAGAGGAAGATCGAGGTGAAGAGCATCGACGCGATGCCCAGCGAGAGCATGTTGTAGACGATGTTGATTTGACCTGAGTCTAGAAGTTGATTCATTTGTAGCTTTCTCCTTGTTATTAGCTAATTTCCATCGCTGTGCCGTCGTCGGCTTTGACTTCAAGTCGGCGGCGAGATTCGCAGCTAAGGGGTACTACCATTTCAGTCAACTCTCAGGTTTCTCTTTAAAGTCCCGCCCTTTGTCACGCTTTTATAACAACTTTCTAAAGCTGATTTCGACTTGAGCGTCGACTTCGGGAACTTCGCTGCGTTCGCGCCGCTTTTGCTTTGTATGCCTAGAACAGTCCTGGTTCAGTTTGACCAGCTGCACCGCGAGCACGGTGCGCTGCGCGAAGCGGTGGCTGGGCGCGAGCGCATCCTGCTGGTTGAAAGCGAGCGGATGACCACCGGGCGATGCTGGCACATCCAGCGGCTCTGGTTCATGATCTCGGCGGCCAGGCACTTTGCCGCTGCGCTCGAGGCCGAGGGGTTCGAGGTTGACTACCGCAAGGCCGCGACCACCGATGCTGGAATCAGCGCGCACCGGGCCGAATTCGGCGAGCGCGAGATTGTCACCGCCGAGCCCTCGAGTCGCCGCCTGAGGGCGAGTCTCGAAGCTGCCGGGGTGAACTTCGTGCCGAACGACTTCTTCCTAACCAGTCGGGATGAGTTTCAGGCCTGGGCCGCCAGCCAAGAGACCCTGGTCATGGAGAACTTCTATCGCCGGCAGCGCGTGCGACTCGGGATTCTCGTGGCCGATGGCAAACCGACCGGCGGGGCGTGGAACTTTGATGCCGACAATCGACTGCCGCCGCCGAAGGGTCACGTTTACCCGCGGCCGTTGAGTTTTGAGCTCGACGAGATTGACCGGCAGGTGCTGGCCGAGATCGAGGGGCGGCGCAAGGTGCATCCCGAAGATTATTGGGGATATGGGCCTAGCGGGGTCTGGGGAACCACCAGGGCCGCGGCACTGGCGCAGCTCGACGACTTTCTGAGCAACCGGTTTGAGAACTTTGGCCCGTATGAGGATGCGATGCCGCGCGATAGCTGGAGCGTCTACCACTCGCTGCTCAGCCCATACTTGAACGTGGGTCTGCTGCACGCATCCGAGGTGATCGAGGCCGTGCGCGTGCGGTTTCAACAGGGTGGCGTCTCGCTGGCCAGCTGCGAAGGGTTCGTGCGTCAGGTAATTGGCTGGCGCGAATACATCAACGGCATCTACTGGTTCTTCAACGAGAACTACCGCGAGAGCAACGGGCTAGCGGCCAACCGAAAACTGCTACCTCTCTACTGGAACCCGCAGTCGACCGAGATGAACTGCGCCCGCTCGGTCGTTGAGGATCTGCGCGAGCGTTCGTGGGTGCATCACATCCCTCGCCTGATGGTGCTCAGCAACCTCGCGCTGCTGACCGCGGTCAACCCGCAGGAATACCTCGACTGGATGCGTCAGACATTCATCGACGCCTCTGAGTGGGTGATGGTGCCGAACGTAATCGGCATGGGCGTGCACGCCGACAACGGGCAGATGATGACCAAGCC
>CAYTNT010000091.1:0-3392 GCA_964439235.1 uncultured Rhodoluna sp.
GTCGAGACCATGAACCAGGTTCGTGCCGAGCTGACCAAGATCGACCCGACGATTCTGGTGATTGGTGAGGGTTGGAACATGGGTGACGTGCTGCCTTCGGACCAGCGCGCTAACCAGACCAACGCCAGCAAGATGCCTGGAATCTCGCACTTCAACGACACAATCCGTGACGGCGTCAAGGGTTCGGTCTTCAACCACTCAGACACCGGATACGCCCAGGGCAAGCTGAGCGCGATCTCGGCAGTCCGTTCGGGCATCGTCGGACAGGTTGCCTATGACGCAACCGCTGGCGGTGGCTGGGGTGCGGTAGAGCCTGGCGTTTCGGTCAACTATGTTGAAGCACACGACAACATGACCCTCTTCGACAAGCTTCTCGCTTCCATGCCACGTGCGAGTGCAGCCGAGCGTCAGCGTGTGTTCGCGCTGTCGTCATCCATCGCCATTCTTGCCCAGGGCCTTCCGTTCATTCACGCCGGCCAGGAGTTCATGCGAACCAAGGGCGGTGACGACAACTCTTACAAGTCGGGCGACAAGGTCAACGCAATCAAGTGGAACCAGCGTGTAACCAACGCCGGCATGACCAGCTACTTCAAGGGTCTGATTCAGTTGCGTAAGGCACATCCTGCATTCAGGATGTCAACTTCGGCTGATGTGAAGGCCAACCTGACCTTCCTGCCAGCGCCGAGCAGCGTCATCGCGTACAGCCTCAACGGCAAGGCGGTTGGCGACAGTTGGAGCCAGATCGTCGTGGCACACAACCCGAACAAACGCGCTGTGACAATCAAGTTGCCGGCTCGCGGCGAGTGGAAGATCGTAGTTCAGGGACAGAAGGCCGGAGTCAAGACTCTGAGTACCCTGAAGAACGCAACCACCGTATCGGTGCCAGCTCAGTCAACCCTGGTGCTGCAGCGATAACGATCAAGCGGTAAAACGTATTTGGCCATCGACAACGGTGGCCAATACGTTTATCCGGGTCAGTTCGGTTGCCTCGGTGGTCAACGGGTTTTTGCTCAAAACAGTGAAATCCGCCCGCTGAGCGGCTCTCAAAGTGCCGCGGTCGTGATCACCCATTTGCCTCGCAACGGCCCCGGTATAGGCATGCAGCGCCTCGTGGCGAGCAGGCGCGCTGCTCAGGGTCCAAGACTGCTCGGGATGCGCCAGCGGAGCGCGAGTAACCGCTACCTGCAGGCCCTCGAGCGGCACGAACGAACTAACCGGCCAGTCGCTTCCAAAAGTGATTGCGACACCCGAGTCGATAGCCTTGCGCATCTCGTACATGCGGTCGACACGTTCGTTTCCGAGCCTAGGCACGCAGCTTTTCAGCATCGCGTTCTGCTGCGCCCAGAACGGCTCAAAGTTGGCGATGATGCCGTGCTCGGCCATGCGGTCGAAATCGCCATCTCGCACAAGTTCGGTATGCGCGATTACAGATCGGGCTGGGCTACCAACGGCGATGATGGCGTCGATAGCGGCGGTGACTCCAGCGTCGCCGATTGCGTGCAGGTGCAGCGCAAAGCCGTTGCTGGCGGCCCAGGAGAGGGCTTCGATGAGCTCATCCTGCTGCCAGACCAGATTGCCCCTAAAGTCGCCACTGTGGCTCGGCTGAAGGTAATCCTCGTGCACCGCGGCCGTAGCGCTGCCAAACACGCCATCAACAAAGAATTTTGCTGTGGTGGCGGTCAGTAGCGGATTCGCGCGGCGCTCAACCTCTGCCCGCATCTTGAGCGCGTAATCTCGGTAGTCGCGCCAGTTTTCGGGAGCAAACCTGAAGCCGAGCTCGAAACGCATCCACAGCTGCTCGCGGTCTAGAGCGGCGAGATAGACCTCGGTCATGCCCGGATCGATCCACGCGTCGGTCGCGGCAACTAGTCCGTTTGCCAGCATCTGCTGCTGCGCCCAAACCAGAAAGGCAACGTCCTCGTCGAGGGTGGGTTTCGGCGCGATGTCGAGCACCAGGCTCATGGCCTCCCATTCGCGCAGGATTCCGGTTGCGTTGCCGGCCGCGTCAACGTCGATCGAACCGTGACCGAAGGATGCGTTCAGCGCGGCCACCTGCTCGGGTGACTCGAGTCCGGCCGCTCGCAGCGCCGCGGTGTTCACCCACAGGGTGTGATGATCATCGGCGTGCAGCACCACGGGAACCTCTGATACGGCGCTGTCGAGCAGCTCTGCGGCCTCGATTTCTTTTCCGGCGAGCATGCTTCGCTCATACACAGCGCCATCGATCCAGCTGAAAGCGGGGTTGGCCGTGCGGTACTCGGTCAGTCGGGCCAAAACATCGGCTGTGGTCACGCAACCGTCGAGGTGCAGACCTGCCGCCTCACGACCGGCGAATAGCGGGTGACAGTGAGCGTCTCGAAGCCCAGGAATAACCCAGCCTCCGCGCAAATCCACATGATGAGCCTCGGCATCCTGCGCGAGTCGTTCAAACTCGACTCGCTCGATTAATTGGCCGCGATAGCTGAAGAGTTCACCGTTGGCCTCGTCGCCATCTTCGCCCAAGGAAGCGGTGCCTGCTTCGAAATCGGCAATCACGCGGGCGTTGAAAAAGCGTACGAGCTCAGCCATTTTGGGCGTTCTTGCGGGTCAGGTAGCAGTTCGGGCAGAGCGATTCGTAGGTAACGTGAACCCCGTCGATTGCTACCTGCTCGCCCGTGAAAACAAACTCTCCATCAACCAAACGAGCGTTGTACATGGCCTTCTTCCCACAGCGGCAAATGGTCTTGAGTTCCTCGAGCGTGTGGGCAATTTCCAGCAGTCGGATCGACCCTGGAAAACCATTGGTGAGAAAGTCGGTGCGGATTCCGTAAGCGAGAACAGGGATGTCGTCGAGCACGGCCACCTCGAGCGCCTGATCGACCTGAGCCCGGGTCAAAAACTGTGCCTCGTCGATTAGCAAGCAGGCGTAATCACCCGATTCGTCGGCAGACGCCCGCAGCGCGCTGAAGGCATCCCTGAGGTTCATGTCTGGAGTGAGCAGCAGGTCTACCTCGCGAGTGACCCCGAGGCGCGAAACCACCTGGCGATCGCCCTTGGTGTCGACCGCGGGTTTGAGCAGTGCGACTCGTTGGCCGCGCTCCTCGTAGTTGTGGGCCACCTGCAGCAGGGCGGTGGATTTGCCGCTGTTCATGGCTCCGTGACGAAAATACAGCTTGCTCATGAATCAAAGCCTACCCAAGCGGATGCGCTGACATGCCCCGTCGAGTTGCCCGCACTAAACCTGCGGTTGACACGGCACTGGCATGGGCATAATCTGGGTTTCCGGCGGTTGTCGTGCAGGTCATTGGGGAAGATGTACCTTCACAAGAAAGGCAACCCCATGCAGAATCCGACCGCGCAAGGCATGGTCTACATACACTCCGCTCCGGCGGCCGTTGTGCCGCACGTTGAGT
>CAYTNT010000092.1:0-3225 GCA_964439235.1 uncultured Rhodoluna sp.
AGGCATTCAGCTCGGGCGAGATCGTCGAGGTGCGCAACCCAGCCGCTGGCGACGGTCAGCTGGCTCGTATTTCGGCCATTCCAGTTCGCCGCAAGACCTCATCCAAGTCCGATGAGGCAGCCAAGCAGCCGATTGCCGTGATCACGCGTCACACCAATCTCGCCGATGCCAAAGCGCCAAACAAACTACAGCTCAACTATCTGGCTGCCGGCAACGATCTGCTGCTCATGGTTACTCAAGGGGCATTCCCCGAGGCCTCAACTAAGACCGGTTCAAAGCGTGGCGCACCACGTGCCAACGACGGCCTGCTGCGCCTCAACGAAGACGGTATCGTGCTTTTTGCCAGCCCAAATGGACTCTCGGCGTTCAATCGGCTCGGTCTTGCTGGTGAGCTCGAGGGTAGTTCGCTTGTCGAAGCCGCGGCACCAATCATTCGCGGCGACCTGCAGGTCGACGAGTCGCTGCCGGTTGTGCTGTCGGGCACCGCTCCGTGGCGAACCGACCTCGCCTCGCGAGACATAACCCTCTCGGTTCGGGCGATTCCGCTCAAGAAGGACGGCGTGCGCAGTGGTGCGCTGGTTCTATGCCGTGACGTATCAGACCTTCGCCGTCAAGAACGCGAACTAATCACCAAGGATGCGACCATCCGCGAGATCCACCACCGCGTGAAAAACAACCTGCAAACCGTAGCGAGCCTGCTGCGCATCCAGAGCCGACGAACCGAATCAGAAGAGGCTCGCGACTCGCTCAACCAGGCCATGCGCCGGGTCTCGGCGATTGCACTGGTGCACGACACCTTGTCGGAAGGGCTCAACCAGGAGCTCAACTTCGACGAGGTGTTTGATCGCATCCTGATGCTGGTTAGTGAGGTTGCCGCCAGTTCGAACATAACCGTGCGCACCATGATCGACGGCAAATTCGGCACGCTCAAGAGTGAGCTCGCGACTCCGCTCGCCGTGGCGCTAACCGAGGTAGTAACCAATGCGGTCGAGCACGGTCTTGCCGATCGCAGCGGCGTGATTCACATCAATGCCGAGCGCAAGCAAAAGCAGTTGCACATCACGGTGTCCGACAACGGCAAGGGGCTCGACGGCGGAATCGTGGGGCAGGGCCTCGGCACGCAGATTATTCGCACTCTAATTCAGGGCGAATTGCGGGGCTCAATTAGCTGGATGAGTCCGGCAGACGGCGGCACCCGCGTCTCAATCACGATTCCGCTCTAGCCGCCGCTTTCGAGAATCACGCGAATCTGGGCAAAGAAAAAGGCCCGCCGAAGCGAGCCCTAATCAAAACCTGTTTAGCCAGCGCGACGTGCGCGAGCGTACTTGCGCTTTAGCGACTTGCGCTCGTCTTCGCTGAGGCCACCCCATACTCCGGTGTCCTGGTTTTCCTTGATTGCGTACTCGAGGCACTGAGTCGAAACAGCACATTCGCGGCAGATTGCCTTGGCTTGCTCGATCTGGTCTACAGCGGGTCCAGTGTTGCCAACCGGAAAGAAGAGTTCTGGGTCTTCGTTGAGGCAACGGGCCTGGTTCAGCCACTGCATATCCATGCGATATTCCTTTATCTCGAGCTTCGAAAAACCGAAAAGACGCACAAAATCAACCGAGATTCGGGGACTTTGTCGAAAGATTTCCTGTGAAAATGGTTTCATAGACGAGGCCGTTTGGCAAGACCCAATTTGCACGAGAGCAGACCATGAACCCCGAAAATCCAAGCCCGAAACAGGCTCCAAGATCAATCAAACTCGTGGCTGGGTTGGTTGTGCTCGAGGCTCTTGCGCCGCTCGGCCTTGCCGGTTGGGCAGTCTTCGCGATTATTAGCGGAGCGGCTATCAGCCTGCCGACCCTAATCGCTCAGGCGGCCCTGTTCTTGGGTGGCGGTCTCTGGTTGATTCTGGTTGCAACTCGCCTGATCCAGGGTCGCTCGTGGGCGCGAAGCGCGGCAGTGTTTTGGCAGTTGGTTCAGCTCGCGGTCGCATCCGCCAGTTTCTCGGGTGAGTTTGCCAACCCGACGATTGGGCTCAACTTGATTGTGTCGGCGATTCTGGTTGGAGTGTTTTTGTTCAGCCGAGATTCGATCGCATGGATCGCCGAAAAGTCGAATTAGCGCGCAGCTAGACCCATGGCTTCGAGCAGGTCATCGACGTGCCCGGTTGCATTGACTCTGAAGAACGCGAACTCGATGGTGCCGTCTTCGGCGACCACTACGGTCGAGCGCAGAACACCCTTGTAGAGGCGGCCGTAGAGAGCCTTCTCGCCGAAGGCGCCGAAGGCCTTGTGAATCGAGATGTCTTCATCGCTCAACAGCGGAAAAGTCAACGCATCACGCTCTTGAAAGCGCTTGAGCTTTTCAACCGAGTCGGGGGATACGCCAATCACCTGGTAGCCAGCGGCCTCGAAAATCGGCTGTGCCTCCATAAAGTCGGCGGCTTCGCGGGCGCATCCCAAAGTTAGGGCTGCCGGAAAGAAATAGAGAATCGTTTTGCGCCCCATCAGGGCTTCGCTTGAGAACGGGTTTCCGTCTTGATCGAGGGTCGAAAAAGCAGGGATGCGTTCGCCAACTGCTAGCTGCACTGCCTCGGTCATGACTTAAGCCTAGCCGTTGTGATGGCTCGGCTGAAAGTTGTTCGCAACTAGCGAGCAAAACCGATTGATGCTATTCTTTTCTCTCGTTGCGCTAGTCGCAGCACGCGCCTCTAGCTCAATCGGCAGAGCAACTGACTCTTAATCAGTGGGTTCCGGGTTCAAGTCCCGGGGGGCGCACGGAAACCCCAAAACTTCTCACGAGTTTGGGGTTTTTCGCTTTCTGGCGGGCATCTGCAGGGATGTTTGCTTTGCAATCGCCATGCGATGATGTTCTGGTGAGTACACCTAAACCATTTGCCGAGATGAACATCGAAGAGCAAGTCGAGAGCATGAGCGATTGCGTGCAGGGCATCCTTTCGCATTATGACTTCGGAGCCTTTCAGTTCGAGTCAATCAATCACGAATTCAATTCGACCTTTCGTGTGAAGGCGGCAAACGGCGATCTGTATGCGCTACGCGTGAACGTGAACTCTGATCGCACTCGCGAAAACCTGAACGCCGAGATCTTCTTTGTTTCAAAGGTGACCTCGGTGAATACCCCACGGCCGGTCAAGAATGCGAGCGGCGAGTTCGTCACGACTGGATGGCACGCGGCATCCGAACGCGAGCTGAGCGCGGTTGTATACACCTGGCTCGA
>CAYTNT010000093.1:0-3159 GCA_964439235.1 uncultured Rhodoluna sp.
CCGCAGCTCAGGCTGGTCGTTCGATCGACGCAACCGTAACCGTAACCGACAAGTGGGGTAACCCAGTTGCTGGCTTCGCTACCACTGCAACTGTTGCTGGTGTAGCTTCGGTCAACGGTGGCTTCTCGGCCAACGTAACCACCGACGCAAACGGTAAGGCAACTGTCAAGCTGACCGCCGGTGTAAACGACCTCGGTGACGCAGTTGTAACCTTCTCGGACAACGACGTAAACACCTCGACCAACGTGACCGCAGTTGCTAAGACTGTTGTCTTCGGTCAGACCGATGGTTACATCGACGTCCTGAACGGCAAGCGTGCATCGGTTACCTGGAGCATGGCTAAGGGCAAGCGCGTTGCATTCCTTCTGAACGGTGTACGCAAGTACAACTTCGTTCAGACTGGCGATGCAGAGCTGAACCTGCAGTTCAACCTCCGCAAGGGCACCCACAACATCAAGCTCATCATTGGTGGCGTGATCGTTGACGACATCACCGTAAAGATCACCAAGTAAGGTAATCCAAACGGAAAGTTAGTCAACTAACCTTCAAAACGGGAACCCCCAGACTTCGGTCTGGGGGTTCTCTTTTATCCAGCTGGCGATTGCGTAGGCTATAGGCATGGCCAAGTACGAATACGTTCAGCACCCACACGTGCAAGACCGCGACACCACCGGGCCAGCCGTCTCAAAGCGCCACAAGGCATCCAAAGAAAAACTCACACTCAACGAACGCATCGGCCTCGGCATCACCAAAAACGTCGGCACCATGTGGGCCGCATACGCATTCTTTGGCCTATCGCTAGTCAGCCTGCCTGCCGCAATCGCATCCGGCGACACCATCGTGATGGTCGCCTGGATCGCCCAAACCTTCTTGCAGCTGGTGCTGCTGCCAATCATCATCGTTGGGCAAAACATCCAGGCCAAAGCATCAGACGAACGGGCACTCGCCACCTACCGCGACGCAACCGCCATTCTGCACGAATCACGAGAGATCCAGCGACACTTGGCTGCGCAAGACGAAGTTATCGACGAACTGCTCGAACGACTCAAGAGACTAGAGGGTCGCAAGAACTAATGCGCCTCGTAATCGCACGCTGCGCCGTTGACTACGCCGGCCGGCTCTCAGCCCACCTGCCGTTAGCGACCCGCCTGCTGGTGCTCAAGAACGACGGCTCGATTCTGATTCACTCCGACTCTGGGTCATACAAGCCACTCAACTGGATGAACCCGCCCTGCAGCATCGTCATCGAAGAACCAGAGGCCGAGGCAGCTGAGGCCGGTGTGATTCAGCTGTGGCGCGTGCACCAGGCCAAGACCGAAGACACCCTGCAGATCTCGATTCACGAAATCATCGCCGAACTAGAGCACGACCTGGGGCACGACCCAGGGCTGATCAAAGACGGCGTCGAGGCGCATCTGCAAGAGCTTTTGGCCGAGCAGCTGCATCTGGCCGGCGAGGGGCTGTCGCTGATTCGACGCGAGTACATGACGGCGATTGGTCCGGTCGACATTCTGGCGCGTCACCCCGAGGGCGGAACCGTCGCCATCGAACTCAAACGACGGGGCGAGATCGACGGAGTCGAGCAGTTGACCCGCTACCTCGAACTGCTCAACCGCGACGAGTTGCTAGCACCCGTGCGCGGAATCTTCGCCGCGCAAGAGATCAAGCCACAGGCCCGCACGCTGGCCGAAGACCGCGGTATTGAGTGCCTCGTGCTCGACTACGACGCGATGCGCGGCATCGTCAGCACCCACAACAGGTTGTTCTAGATGGGCAAGCGGCGACACGAACATCATCCTCGCCGCACGATGATTCGCGGCGCTGGCTACTTTCGCCGACTAGGCCCGGGCATCGTTACCGGAGCAGCCGACGACGACCCATCGGGCATCGGCACCTACTCGCAGGCCGGAGCGCAGGCTGGCTATGGGTTCCTCTGGGCGGCACCCTGGCTGCTGCCGTTCGCTTTCGCCGTGCAAGAAGCCTGCGCGCGTTTGGCGCTAGTCACGGGGCGCGGACTCGCATCCATCATTCGCACCACGCTGCCGCGCTGGGTGCTTGTGGTTGCCGTGCTTCTGGTTGCGGTGGCCAACACCGTAAACATCGCTGCCGACCTGGCCTCGATGGCCGCCGCTCTGCGCCTGCTGGTGCCGGTGGATCAGGTGCTGGGCGTGATTGGTTTTGCAGCGGTGGTCGTGATCGCCGAGGTCATGGTGCCGTATCACCGCTACGCGCGCATTCTGCGCTGGCTGACCCTCTCGCTGCTGGCCTATGTGGCCGTTTTGTTTGTGGCCGAGGTGAATTGGTCTGAGGTCGTGGTTTCGACGTTGATTCCGCAAATCGGGTTTGACCAGGGCTCGATCGCCCTGATGATCGCCCTGGCCGGAACCACCATCTCGCCCTACCTGTTCTTCTGGCAGGCGGCCGAAGAGGTCGAAGAACGCGCCTCACACGGGCTCGCCACCGTCGGCAAATCACACATCAGGGCGATGCGCGGAGACGTGTTCTCGGGCATGCTCACCGGCGTATTCATCATGTTCGCAATCATGGCAACGGCCGGCGCGACCCTGCATGAGTCAGGAATCACCCAAATCGAATCCGCCGAGGATGCGGCCGCGGCACTCGCGCCCATCGCGGGCGATTTCGCCGGGCTGCTCTTCCTGCTCGGAATCGTAGGCGTCGGCTTGCTCGCCATTCCGGTCTTGGCCGGCTCAACAGCGTATGCGGTTGCCGAAACCTTCGGTTGGCGCGAGAGCCTCGAGCTTGCTCCGCGGCAGGCCAAGGCTTTCTATGCGGTGATTGTCGGCAGCGTGCTGATTGCGGTGCTGTTGAACCTGATCGGTATTCCGCCGATGACTTTCCTGTTCTTGGCTGCTGTTCTGAACGGGCTGTCGGCGCCTGCGCTCATGATCATCGTGTTCGTGCTGGCCCGCAACAAGGTGCTGCTCGGCAAGTTCGTCTCGCCGCGATGGTCGCAGTGGTTGTTGGGGGTGGCGATTCTCGTGATGGTCGCGCTGCCGGTCGCGTGGTTGTTCACTTCGTAACTTCGTCAAACGGTGGCATGATTTCACTATGACTACTCCAGCGAAGAAGCCAGCTGCCCCGCGTGCGCGCGCCGCAGCGGCAAAGAAGGTTGTGGCTGCAAAGCCGGTAGCGGCAAAG
>CAYTNT010000094.1:0-3155 GCA_964439235.1 uncultured Rhodoluna sp.
GAGTTTGAGAACGAGCGAACCGTGATCCTCGAAGAGCTCGCGATGAACGACGATGATCCTCAGGACGTTGCTCACGAGGCCTTTGCAGAGGCTGTGCTTGGCGCACACGAACTTGGTCGACCAATCGGCGGCACCAACGAAACCATCACCGCGGTCACCCGCGAAGCGGTCTGGGAGCACTACCAGGCCAACTACCGACCGCAAGACCTAGTGGTTACCGCGGCCGGAGGAGTGCACCACGACGAGGTCATCAAGCTCGTCGAACAGGCCCTAACCACCGCAGGCTGGGATCTCAGCCGCAAGGCATCCCCGGCGCCTCGTCGCCCGCAAGAGCAGGCGCTGATTGAGAGCGACACCTCGCTCAAGGTGATTCACCGTCCGATTCAGCAAACCAACGTCTTAATCGGCTGCCAAGGCTTGATTGCCAACGATTCGCGGCGCTGGGCGTTGAGCGTTCTGAACACCGTTTTAGGTGGTGGCATGAGCTCGCGCCTATTCCAAGAGATTCGCGAAAAGCGCGGGCTCGCCTACAGCGTGTATTCGTTCAACCAGGGCTACTCGGATGGAGCCTATTTCGGGCTCTACGCGGGCTGTTCACCGGCCAAGACCACCGAGGTCACCAAGCTGATGTTGCTCGAACTCGAGAAGCTCGCCAATGATGGCATCACCGAAGCAGAATTGGCTTTGGCCAAGGGAAACATCAACGGCGGTCTAGCGCTAAAGTTCGAGAGCACGCAGGCTCGCATGAGCCGCTTGGTTGGCAGCGAACTGGTTGCGGGGGAGTTCTACGATCTCGATGCGCTGATTCACCAGTTCAACTCGGTGACCGGCGAGCAGGTGCGAGAGCTCGCGGCAGAACTTCACTCGCGATCGCGAACCATCGTTGCTGTGGGCGATGTCACCGAGGCCGCGTTCGACGAGTTTCTGTAACCTTGAAGACATGACCATTTCAGTTGCAGTCGTTGGCGCTTCGGGACGCATGGGAAAACTCGCGACCGAGCTAATCGATGCCGCCTCGGATATGCGACTGCACGCCTCGCTCGACTCGAAGTCAGAGCTGACCGAAATCCTCGGTGCGGATGTGGTTTTCGACGTGACTCGCCTAGACGTGAGCGAGCGCGTAATCGACTTCGCTATCGCAAATGGCATCCCCGTCGTCTCTGGAACCAGCGGTTGGACAGAGGCCAAACTCGGCTCAATCGGGTCCAAACTCGCTGCTGCTTCGAACTCGGGCGCATCCGTAACCATCGTTCCTAATTTCTCGGTGGGATCAACCCTGGCCACCAAGTTTGCCAGCATCGCCGCGACCTACTTCGACTCAATCGAAATCATCGAGGCACACCATGCCGGCAAGGTTGATTCGCCCTCGGGAACCGCAATTCGAACCGCCGAACTGATTTCAAAAGCGCGACAGGATGCCGGCAGGCAGCAGCCGTTGATCCCAGGTGTCGGGCAAACCGCGCGTGGCGAGGTTGTTGCCGGAGTGCCGATTCACAGCCTCAGGCTCTCGGGCGTCAGTGCCAAGCAAGAGGTTTTGCTCGGCGGCAACGAGGAGCTCTTGACCATCAGCCACGAGGTCACTTCGGTGCGCTCTTACTCGGTCGGCATTCTCGCATCCATCAGATTCGGCGCGACCTCTACCGGGCTCACGGTTGGCTTGGCCGCGGTCATGGGCATCTAGGGCAGACGCCATGGGATTCACCGGGGCAAAACTGGGTGCGGTCGTCATGACCGCCCTTACGATGACCTACGTTTTCTTATTGGCCGACAAAGGCCTCGTGCTGTTGCAGCAGGAAAGCCCAGTGGCCAAGGCGATGGGCGCTCTGGTTCTGTTTTTGCCGGTGCTGGCAATCTGGATGATCATTCGCGAGCTCAGGTTCGGACTCAAGGTCGAAGCCATGGCGCAGCAACTTGAGCAGGCCGGTGGTTGGCCCGAACTCAACTACGAGACTCGCCCGAGTGGTCGCCCCACCAAGGAGTCGGCGGCAGAGATCTTCGAGAAAATCCGCTCCCAGACCGAAGCTAACCCTGATGATTGGGCAAACTGGTTCAAGCTCGGATTGGCCTATGACGCCGCGGGTGACAGGCCCAGAGCGCGTCGATCGATGCGAAAGGCGTTAACCCTTAAGGATTCCGGCTCGGCGCAGTAGCAGCCAAATCTGGCAGCCGAGGCAGTAGGCGAAAGCCGCGTTCAGGAATGCGGCCACGAACGCAAAGCCACCGAACAGTGCGACGCCGTACTCGAAGCCGAATGCCGAGGTCAGCAGGCCCAGCGAGGCAACGAAAAAGCCAACACCCTGAGCAAACTGCGGTGGTCGAGGATCTTCGAGCTCCTTCGGGGCAGCAAGACGCGGTCGCACAAACTTCTTGAAGAACAAGCCGTACGGGTGCTTGGAGTTGCCGTAAACCCAGCCCACCAGAAACAGACCGGTGATCAGCGAGAGCAGCGCAAAGCCTGCGGCTTCGGTGTTCTTGTCGAGGCCGAGAAACACGGTTACCAGTAGCAGCACCGAGGTGATGGCAGCGCCGAAACGTGGGCCGCGTGGATCGATTCCGGTTGGTTCATTCTGGTTAGACATTAGATTTCAAAGCTTCCTTGTTTAGCGAGTTCCTCTTGAATTACCTGCGGTCTGGTGCTTCCACCAATTCTCGACTTTATCCGACCCTTTGAGTCGAGCACGAGTGTCGTCGGTGTCTGCAATATCGAATACTTTTTGGCCAGTTCCAAACGGTTTGTGATGTCTACCTCTAGGTGCAGCACACCGGGGTTCGAGCGTTCGAACTCCTGAAGCAACTTGGCGGTTTGGGCACAAGAGCTGCAGAACTCCGAACTGAACTGAACAAAGGTCGCCTGCCGTCCAAACTTCTTTGCCAGGGAACCGTTTTTGATCACAGCGAGCTCGGTCAAATCAACAACTCCCTCGCCGGTCACTTGCTTGGCTCGGCCGGTCCTGAGGCGCCAGAGGATGCCGGCCAGCGTGGCCAGGGCGATTAGCCCAAACACCACGGCAAAGCGCATCTCAGGTGACATGGCTCAACGATAGGTCAAGCCCTTGTCAAACGCGGGCTTTGTTTCGTTTTGTTGCGGGTTTCGGCCTGCCAGAACGGCTAGTCTTTAGGCGTGTCAGAAATCAAATTCCGCAGTGATGTAACCG
>CAYTNT010000095.1:0-3127 GCA_964439235.1 uncultured Rhodoluna sp.
GCGGCTTCGCGCGCGGGAGTTGGGCTCATACGTTTGGCTTCGGATCCCGAGGTGGCTCATTTGGTGCTGCAGATGAGGCCCGAAATTGTGCTCGCGGCATCCGATATTGACTCTGGCAGCGTGCCCCGTGCCGGCGCCTGGGTGCTCGGCAGCGGGGTCGCCGACGAAGCGCTCGCGCAGCGCAAGCGCATCCTTTCGGTCTTGGATTCTGAGTCGGTTTCGTCGAACGCAACCCCCGTGGTGCTGGATGCCTATGCGGCCAAACGCGAGTTTTTGGGTCGAGCCCAGGTCACGGTGCTGACCCCGCATGCGGGTGAGGCGGTTCGGTTGCTCGCCGAGTTCGGTATCGAAGCCTCGCGCTCAGCGGTCGAGTCAGACCCAGTTGGTTTCGCGACAAAGCTCGCCGAATTGACCAGTTCGACAGTCGTACTTAAGGGCAGTCGCACGGTTTGCGCAAGCCCCGCTGGTGGCCCGGTGTGGCAAGCACCGGCAGCACCCGCGACGTTGTCAACTGCGGGAACCGGAGATGTGCTGGCTGGGCTGATGGGCGCACTTATCGCCAAATCGCCCAAACGAGTTTTCGATGCAAGTTGCCTCGCGGTTTGGCTGCACTCGCAAGCGGCCTTCGAACTTGATTCTGCGGGCCACTGGGCCGCCTCAGACTTGGCGCAGCAGCTTGCCGTGACGGTCGCCAATGCAGAGGAGGGTCGCTACCTTGCGTAGCCGCATTGGCCTTGTTTTGGCATCGCTTCTGGTGCACGCGATCACCGCGTACCTGGGTTTGAATTTGCAGGGGATGACGCCGTTCAACGACGTCAATCTCTATTCCGACTGGGCGGCGCGCGGTTTAGCAACCAACGTCTGGCCTGGCGTATCAGAGCCCGGCGTTTATCCGATGCTGTCGCTGGTGCCCATGGCAATCGTCGAGATTTTCTCGTCGGCTGATCCAATTCTTGGATGGCTGATTTTGGTCACAATCTTGAACACCGCCGTGATTTGGTGGCTCTCCGAATCCAAATCTGGCAGGCACGCGGGCGCGTACTGGCTGGTGTTCATCGCGTTGCTGGGCCCTATTGCAATCGGACGAATCGACTCGATTGCAGTGGTCGTCGATTTGATTGCGGTTGGTCTGGTGGCGATGAGCAAGTATCGTGCCGCCGCCGGTTTGGCCGTTGCTGCAGCCTGGGTCAAAGTTTGGCCTGCGGCCCAGTACCTCGCCCTGCTGATTGCCCAAAAAACTGTTGACCTGCGAATCAAAATGCTTGGCGTCGCCGCGGCGGTGAGCCTCGGCGTAGTTGGCCTAGCCGTTTTCGCGAACGGCAACGAGAACATCTTCAGCTTCTTGTGGATCAACTCGAACCGAGGGTTGCAGATAGAGTCGCCAATCGCCAACATCTGGATGTGGGGAGCGAAGCTCGGTTGGGGCGATTCGAGCGTGTACTTCGACTCGAACATCATCACTTTCCAGGTAACCGGTCCGTTCGCCAACACAGTTGCCAGCTTGATGACGCTGACGCTGATCGTCGCCCTAGCGATCACTGCGTTCCTTGGCTGGCGGGCAACTAAAGCTGGGGCGGCCCCGCACGAGGTTTTCGCCTTGGTCGGAATGACTGCGGTACTTGATCTAATCGTGTTCAACAAGGTGGGTTCACCGCAGTTTCACACGTGGCTGGCGGCTCCACTCATCGCGGGCATTCTGCTTGGCGTGCAGCGCTGGAGGCTGCCTCTTTACTTTGGCCTCGCCCTTGCAGCCCTAACCGCCTGGATTTACCCGTACAACTACGACTCGATCGTGAACTTAGACGGATTCGCCCTCGTGGTTTTGACCCTGCGCAACCTGCTGCTGATTGCTTTCCTGGTTTGGGCAAACGTTCGACTGAGTGCGCTTAGCTCTCGAGCAACTCGGTGAGCATCGGTCCGACAATCGCATCCTCGATTAGGAAGCCGTCGTGACCGTACGGGCTCTCGATAATCTGCAGTTTGCCGCCAACTAGGTTCGAGCCCACTTTGCCGTGAGTAGTTCCGATGTGGTCAGCAATCACCTGCTGGTCGTGCAGCGGAAACAATCGGTCGGATGTGATGCCAGCCACCAGCGCCTTGGCTCGAATGCCACCGAGTGCTGTCTCGACCCCACCCCGGTCACGACCGACATCGTGCGAGTTCATAGCCTGAACCAGCGTGATGTAAGCGTTCGCGTCGAATCGGCGGGTGAACTTGTTGCCGTGAAAATCTAGGTAGCTGACCACGGCAAAGCGGCCGCCGTCGCCGATTGGGCTGATGCTCGATTGCCAGGTGCGCTCGAAGCGGTCGTTCAACTCGGAAGGTGATCGATAGTTGAGCAGCGCCATGCGACGTGCGAGCGCTAGCCCCTTGTGCGGGCCGTGTCCCGGCTTTGCGTCGTAGTAGTTGCCGCTGTTGAAAGCAGGGTCGGTCTTGACGGCCTCAATCTGCACCGAGTTCAGCGCAATCTGATCTGCGCTCGAAATTGCCGGTGCTGCAATGACACCAATTCGTTCGGTCGCATCCGGGTGCATGATTGCCCACTCGAGCACGTGCATTCCACCCATCGAGCCGCCGATGATTGCGTGCCACTTGTTGATTCCCAGTGACTCCGAAAACAGTCGCTGGGCCTCAACCTGGTCTCGAATTGTCAGGAACGGAAATCTCGGGCCATACTCGCGTCCGCGATTGTCTAGCGTGGCAGGGCCGGTGCTGCCTTGGCAGCCGCCGAGCACGTTAGGGGCGACCACGAACCACTTGTTCGTGTCGATTGCCTTTCCTGGGCCGATTACGTCATCCCACCAACCAGCGGTCGGATGCGCTTTGCTGGGCTGACCAAGTGCGTGCGAGTCGCCGGTCAGTGCGTGCAAAACCAGCACGGCGTTGGACTTGTCTGGCTCTAGTTCGCCCCAAGTTTCGAAGGCGATGCGAACGTTCTTTAGTTCTTTGCCCGACTCGAGTTTCAGATCGAATGGCAGCGCAAACTTGCGGTCACCAACTGGGTCTCCGTCTCGCCATGCTCCGGTCGCAGGAGGGCGGCCGACGAGCGAACGGCTCATCGCATCCGTCACGAATGTTGACGGAACGCTATCTTCGGGGGACTGAAACTCCATTTGAGGCTCTAATT
>CAYTNT010000096.1:0-3102 GCA_964439235.1 uncultured Rhodoluna sp.
CCCCCAGTGGGACTCGAACCCACACTGGAGCGATTTTAAGTCGCCTGCCTCTGCCATTGGGCTATGGGGGCAGGCATCCGAGTTGCGGATGCCCGCAATCCGCAGACTAAGCCTTTGGACGTGAAGCGAAGGTCTCGAAAGCGACGCGTGGCTCACGAGTCGCACTGATTCCGACAATGTCGCGGCGAAGTACGAAGTTCCAGACCCAACCGGCGAACACGCGAATCTTGCGCTCCCACATCGGCATAGCCAGACCGTGATAACCGCGGTGCATGCACCAAGCGATGAATCCCTTGATCGCAAGCTTCTTGTACTGGAACACACCTACGCCAACGCCGAGGCCGGCAACCGCACCCTTGTTGTAGTGGATGTAGTCGCGAATACCTTCGCCGCGAATCGAAGCGACCAGGTTCTTGGCAAGCAGTTTCGCCTGGCGAACAGCGTGCTGAGCATTCGGAACACAGAAGCCGCCAACTCCTCCGCCCGAGAGGTCAGGAACGGCCGAAACGTCACCAGCGGTCCAGGCGCCATCGACGACCTTCTCGCCGTTGACGATCTGCAGGCTCGGCTTTGCGGTGATGCGACCGCGCTCGTCCAGAGGCAGGTCGGTGTTGCGAACGAAAGGATGCGCCATGACGCCCGCAGTCCAGACGATGACATCTGACTCGAAGGTCTCGCCGGTCGAAAGCTCGATCTTGCCCTTGACTGCCGACTGCAGCTGGGTGTTCAGGTGAACCTTGGCACCGCGCTGGTCGAGGTTCGCGAGAACCCACTGGCTGGTCTCAAGTGAAACCTCAGGCATGATGCGACCCATAGCCTCGATCAGGTGGAAGTGAGTGTCGTCGAAAGTGAGTTCTGGATAGAAGCGCAGAAGATACGAGACCAGCGAGCGCATCTCAGCGAAAGTCTCGATACCTGCGAATCCACCACCGACGACGACGAAAGTCAGCAGGCGGTCACGAGCTGGCCCGGCAGGCAGCTGAGCGGCCTTGTCCATGTTCTCGATGATGCGGTTGCGAACCTCTACGGCTTCTTCGATGGTCTTCATGCCGATGCAGTTGTCAGCGACACCCGGAATCGGGAAAGTGCGGCTGACCGCTCCAGCGGTAACGACAACGTGGTCGTACTCGAGCTTGTAAGGCTTCAGTCCGGCAACCTCAACAGTTGCGACCTTCTTCTTGTGGTCGATGTTGGTGACCTTGCCGCTTACCAGCTTGGTCTTCTTCAGGTGACGACGGTGTGAGGTGACGACGTGGCGAGCCTCAATCGAGCCACCGACCACCTCTGGCAGGAATGGCTGGTAGGTGAGGTATGGCAGCGGGTCAATCAGAGTGACCTCAGCCTCGCCCTTGCCGAGCAGCTTCTCGAGCTTGAATGCGGTGTAGAAACCGGCGTAACCGCCACCTACGATAAGGATGCGTGGCGCGGCAGCGCCGATCTTGTTTTGCGACATATCTTCTAATTTACCTTCTTAGTAGTGGTGGTTGCTCTAGCAAGCACAGCGGGTTGGCTGCCAAGAACAGGCCTCGAGGGACAGATCTCCGATTGGATTTACGCCCGGGCCGACGGCCAACGAGTGACCAATCAGCGCGTGCAAACATTTGACGCGAGTCGGCATCCCACCCGCACTAATTCCCTCGATCTCGGGAACATCGATTTCGAGCAGGGCCTCGAGCTCGTCGCGCTCGGCGAGGTACGCGGCGTGAGCTCGGCGGTACGCATCCGCCACATCGCCGTCTTCGGCAAGCAGGTTCTGCAATTCGGCCATGAAACCGGATGCCTCAAGCGCCGAAACCGCGGCCGTCGCACCCTTGTGGGTCAGGTAGTACATGGTCGGAAAGGGTTCACCATTCGATAGCCGCGGTGCCGTCTGAACCACAGTTGGGTTGCCGCAAACACAGCGAGCGGCGATGGATACGATGTCGCGCGCGGGTCGCCCGAGTTGACGCGACACCTCGGCGATATCGGCCTCGGTGGCTTCGGTTAGCGGCATTTACTTGGTTTCCTGTTCGGGTTCATCGAGCCCAGAGTGCACGACTGTGTAAAGCAGACTGTCGACCCAGTTGTCGTTGGTCTCGCGAATCTGGTCTGAAATCTCGGTCGTGTTGCGAGCATCAGCCATCTGAGCACCAACGGTTCCAGTTGTGTCACTCGTGTCGATGCCATCGGCATCCATCACCAGGTATGAAACCTCGCCCGGCATCACGTAGTAGAGGCGGTCGCGGGCTTGCGAGCGCACATAGACGGGGTCATCCCAGCGGATGCGCTCCTCTTGCATATCGGCTACGTCCTGCTTGGCCGTTTCGACTTCGGCGCTCAGAGCGGCAATCTGTTGCTGCTGCTCAACCCAGGTGCGAACGTGCGGCTCGAGCGCAACAACTCCGTAGATCACCACCGCGAAGAGGGTCAGGTGATACAGCGAGAAGTTGATGTTTCGCTTGAGGTCGAGCCCTGGCACCACCGGTGCAGACTTCTTGTCGCTGCCCTTTGCGGGCGCTGCGGCTTTTGCGGTCGCCGCGGCCTTGGACTTTGCCCCGGATGCGCGCCAACCCGCCGCCGAGAACTTGCTCGGGCGACGGGTCGCGCTTGGCTTGGGGGTTGGTCTTTTGGCCACGACTCAAGGCTAAATCGATTATGCCTTGAAACGTGGGAACGCCGAGCGACCGGCGTAAACGGCGGCGTCCTGCAGCTCTTCTTCGATGCGCAGCAGCTGGTTGTACTTAGCTACGCGCTCCGAGCGGGCAGGTGCACCGGTCTTGATCTGACCGGCGTTGGTTGCCACTGCGAGGTCTGCGATGAAGGTGTCTTCGGTCTCGCCCGAGCGGTGCGAGATGATGGCCTTCATACCGTGACGCTGAGCCAGCGAAACCGCATCCAGAGTCTCGGTCAGGGTGCCGATCTGGTTGACCTTGACCAGGATTGCGTTTCCGGCAGCCTCGTCGATGCCCTTCTGCAGACGAGCAGGGTTGGTGACGTACAAGTCGTCGCCGACGAGCTGAACCTTGGTGCCGAGCTCGGCAGTGATCTTGCTCCAGCCAGCCCAGTCATCCTCGGCCAGTGGGTCTTCGATCGAAACCAGTGGGTACTTGGCAACGAGGTCTG
>CAYTNT010000097.1:0-3077 GCA_964439235.1 uncultured Rhodoluna sp.
CCCAGTGCGACGCATCCGATCCGTCTTTGGCCGAAACAGTCCAGCCGTCCTTGAGCACCTTGGTCTTTGGGCTGCCCGCGGTGATCATCGGCTCGATCGCGACGCAAAGACCAGGCACGACCTTGGGGCCCTTGTCGCGCACCGCGTAGTTGAAGACCGGTGGGTCTTCGTGCATCGAGCGGCCGATGCCGTGACCGACATACTGCTCGAGGATTCCGAACTTCATGCCGTGCTGCTTGGCCTGATCGTAGATGAACGCCTCGACCGCGGCGCCGACCTCGTTGAGGTATTCAGCCTTAGCGAGTGCGGCAATCGCCACCCAAAGCGACTGCTCGGTGACGTCACTCAGGATCTGGCGACGCGCGCGCAAGTTCGGGTCGGCAACGTCATCCTGAGAATCTGGAACGATTACGGTGATTGCGCTGTCACCGTTCCATTCACCCTTTTCGGCACCGCAGTCAATCGAGACGATGTCGCCGGCCCGCAATACGCGGTTGCCAGGGATGCCGTGCACGATCTCATCGTTTACGGATGCGCAAATTGTGTGAAAGTAGCCCTCAACGAGCTGGAAGTTTGAGTGGGCGCCGCGCTTCTGGATCTCGGCATCGGCAATCGCATCCAATTCGAGCGTGGTGATTCCCGGCTTGATTGCGGCCTGCACTGCACGCAAAGCCGCCCGAGTGATCAAGCCGGCCTCGCGCATAGCGATGATTTGCTCGGTGGTCTTGAGTTCGAATCCCTGACGGCTCATGAGTTCAGATTCCTAGGTTCGCGAAACAGCGAATTAGGCCTGGACGCCGACTGCGGCAAGTCCGGCCAAGATACGGTCGGTGACCTCAGCCACCTCGCCGAGACCATCAATTGCGACAACCAAACCGCGGGCCTGGTAAAGGTCAACCAGCGGAGCGGTCTGCTCTGCGTAAACCTCGAGGCGACGGCGAATTACGTCTTCGGTGTCGTCGGCGCGTCCCTGTTCGATCGCGCGGCCGAGCAGGCGACGAACGACCTCGTCGGTGTCAGCGGTCAAAAGCACAACCGCATCCAGAGACTTGCCGTGGCTGGAAAGGATGTCGTCGAGCTCGTTTACCTGGTCGAGAGTGCGTGGGTATCCGTCGAGCAAGAAGCCCGCTTGGGCATCCGACTGAGCCAAACGGTCGCGAACCAAGTCGTTGGTGAGGCTGTCTGGGACATACTCGCCGCGGTCCATGAATGCCTTGGCCTGCTTGCCGAGTTCGGTCTCGTTCTTTACGTTGTGACGAAAGATGTCGCCGGTCGAAATCGCAGGGATGCCGAAGCTCGCCGAAAGACGCTCTGCCTGTGTGCCCTTGCCCGCCCCAGGAGCACCGATGATGAGCAGACGGGTCACTTCAGAAGGCCCTCGTAGTTGCGCTGCTGCATCTGGGCGTTGATCTGCTTGACGGTGTCAAGACCAACACCAACGATGATCAGAATCGTGGTTCCACCGAATGGGAAGTCCTGGCTGACACCGAGCAGTGCGAACGCGACCAGTGGAACCAGCGCGATCAGACCCAGGTACATGGATCCAGGGAAGGTGATGCGGCTGAGTACGTACTCGAGGTACTCGGTGGTCGGGCGACCGGCACGAATACCAGGGATGAATCCGCCGTACTGCTTCATGTTGTCGCTGACCTCTTCAGGGTTGAAGGTGATCGAGACGTAGAAGTAGGTGAAGCCGACAATCAGGAAGAAGTAGAGCGCCATGTACAGCGGGTCGTCACCCTGAGTCAGGTTGTCCGAGATCCAGGTAACCCAAGGAGCCACCTGGTTGTTAGCGTCTGGCTCAGCGAACTGTGCGATCAGAGCTGGCAGGAACAGCAGCGACGAGGCGAAGATAACTGGAACAACGCCGGCCATGTTGACCTTGATTGGGATGTAGGTGCTCTGGCCACCGTAGGTGCGGCGACCAACCATGCGCTTTGCGTACTGAACTGGAACGCGGCGCTGCGACTGCTCGACCAAGATTACGAGGGCGACGATAACGACACCGATTGCGAGAACCGGAGCGAGGCCCCAGACGATACCGACGAACTCGTCGAAGGTGCCTGGCTCTGCGCCGTTGGTCGACTTGGCGCCGATAGCAACCAGTGATGAAGGGAACTTTGCCGCGATCGAAGCGAAGATGAGCAGCGACATACCGTTGCCGATACCGCGCTCTGTGATGAGCTCACCCATCCACATGATGAGGCCGGTGCCTGCGGTCATGGTGATAACCATCAGCGAGATGGCCCATGGGTTTACGTCAGTGAGAACGTTCGACTGGCACTCCTGACCAAACAGTGCGCCCTGTCGAGCGACCGAAATCAGGGTGGTTGACTGAAGGATGCCCAGTGCGATGGTCAGGTAGCGGGTGTACTGGGTCAGCACACTCTGGCCGGCCTGGCCCTCTTTGTGAAGGGTCTCGAAGCGCGGAATAACCACGCGAAGCAGCTGGATGATGATCGAAGCCGTGATGTACGGCATGATTCCCAGCGCAAAGATGGAGAGCTGCAGCAAAGCGCCGCCGCTGAACAAGTTGACCAGCTGGTAAAGACCGCTGGTGTTCTGGGTTACCGCTAGACACTTCTGCACGTTCTCGAAGTCGACGAACGGAGCAGGAATGGCTGAACCGAGACGGAACAGCGCGATGATACCCAGAGTGAACAGCAACTTGTTGCGCAAGTCCCGAGTACGGAACGCGCGAACGACGGCGCTTAGCATGAGGCCTCCTGGCTTACAAAAGCTAGACGTTGACTACTCGGTGACCGAGCCGCCAGCAGCGACAATCTTCTCGGCTGCTGAGCGCGAGACCTTGTCTACACTGACGTTCAGTTTAACCGAGATGTCGCCGTTACCGAGTACCTTGACAGGCTCGTTCTTGCGAACTGCACCCTTGGCAACTAGATCGGCTACGGTCACGTTGCCGCCGGCTGGGTAAAGCTCAGCAAGCTTGACAACGTTTACGACCTGGTACTCAACGCGGAATGGGTTCTTGAAGCCACGGAGCTTTGGAGTACGCATAACGAGACGCACGCCACCACCCTCGAAGCCTGGGCGAACCTGGTAACGAGCCTTAGTAC
>CAYTNT010000098.1:0-3067 GCA_964439235.1 uncultured Rhodoluna sp.
CCTTGACTCCAACCGCAATGAATAGGAACGAGCTGCCCCAGATCAGCCCTGCTGCGAGGTACTTGGCAAACCAGCCCTGGTTATTCATCGATCAGATCTTCTAGGTGGACGGTTTCGAGGTATTTCTGCATCTGAGCCTCGTCGTAGCCCAACTGTGCGCCGAACAGCAGCGCTGTGCGCAATGGCAGGTTTTCGGTCTGGTGGTTCGACATCTGGCGCGTCAGCACCATCTGAAAGGCACCGATAACCGCGATCACGAAGGCCTCGGCGTCTAGCGGTGGAATCTTGCCGGCGGTGACGGCTTCGCGAATCGCGACGCTCGGTTCGGTCGAATAGTAGCGAACCTCGTTGAGGGCACGAGTGCCTCCGTTGAACGCGATGCGCGCGGTCCGTGGGCTCACCTTGGGCAGTTCGCTGAGTCGATATAGGGCACCGACGAAGCCGATTGCCGGGTTATCTGCCTTCTCGAGTATCGCGTTCAGACTGGGCAGATAGCGGGCTAGGTATTCGGCACCGGCCTGATCAAAGAGACGCTCGCGGTCCTTGAAGTGGGAATACAGGGAACCGACAGAGACGCCAGCCATCTGGGTTATTTGGGCCACCGAGGCACCTAGCTGGTCGCTGGCCAGGCACTCCTGAGCGGCTGCGATTAGCGCATCACGGGTCTTGAATGCGCTGGCGGATGACGGCATAGGTTCAGACTACCGCGCCGCCACCGCCCATCATTTTGAACGATATTCATAATGTGAAATAGGCTTAGAGCACGCTTCCACTTGAGGGGAACCATGTTCAACCGCATCGTCAAATCCACAGCATCGGCCTTCGCAGCAGTCGCGCTGGTTGCCGCGAGCCTAGTCGCGGGTTCAGCGCCTGCGCAGGCCGTAGGCAACGCCAATCTGTTCTGGGTTGGATTCGATTCGGCATGGAGCGAGCAGATCTACTCTGGTAGCACCTCGACGACACCGATTACACCAGTCAAAATGACGGGCGGAAACCCAATCACTGACACGCCTAACAGAGGCATCGCCAGCGATGGCACGTACCTGTATTTCGGCGATGCGACCTCCTCAAAGCTCGTGCGCACAAATCTTGACGGCACCAACCGAGTGATCGTCGCCTCGCTGAGCGCTTCGGTGCAGGGTATCGCTGTTGCTGGCGGATACGTTTACTGGACCCAGTGGAATGATGGTGCATTCGCGATTGCTGCCAACTCGGTTGGTGGCACCCCGACGCAGGTTCTTTCGGGAAACATGGGCGGACGTCCGGGGTCGGGATACTCCGGTATCGCGATCTCAGGAGCCGACATCTTTTTGTCGGTTTACGACGGCAGCTCATCGCCATACACTGCGGGTGTCGGCCTCTACCACGGCACAGTTAGCGGCCTTTCGATTGGAAGTTTGACCAAAAATGCCGACTACACCGGTCTGGCAACTGCAAACCCCGGCTACGGCATCGCCGCCGATGGCACCAACTTGTACCTGTCGTCGAACGCCAGCAGCCGCAAAGGCATCCTGAAGACGACCGTCGCCAACTGGAACACGGCCCTCTCAGGCTGGACCTTCTTCGACACCTCGACCGTCACGAGTTATCCCGGCGGCATCGCAGTATTGGGCAGCGACCTATTCATCACCGATGGCCAAAACGGTCGAGTTCACACCATGACCACTAGCGGCACTGGGCTAACCGCTATCTATGCGGGTGGCACCAACCACAGCAGCTTCCAGATTGCTGCCGTTGCACCGCCATCATTCACCGTTACCTTCGATGCGAACGGCGGCACGGGCACTATGGCCGCCCAGACTGCGAACTCTGCAACCAACCTGACTGCGAACGCGTTCACCAAGGCCGACCACGTCTTTGCGTACTGGTCATCGGCCAGCGCATGTTCGTTTGCCTACAACGACAGCGCGAGCTATGCGTTCAGCGCAAACACGACACTTTACGCCTGCTGGCGAGGCGCGGGTCAGATCAGCGAGACGTTGAACGGCACCGGCATCACCACGTACGGATTCGGCAGCGTGACCGTAGGTACGACCAACACCAAGCAGCTGTTCCTCAAGAACATCGGTGACGCCAACTCGCTTTCGGGAACCATCTCGAACTCGTCGATCACGAGCGGCGCTGGCCTTTCGGCAACCGGCGCAGCGAACGGCGCGACCCCAGCCTGTAGCTTTAGCGGTGGCACGCTCAACTACGGCCAGTCCTGTGCCTTTACGGTGACTTGGACCCCATCGAGTGCGATGACGCTCAGCACCGGCAGCCACTCGTTCGACATTCAGTTCAACGGCAACTTCTTTTCGACAACTTTCTCGGGCACCGCTGTCACCACCAAGACGGTCACGTTCGATGCCAACCTAGGTTTCGGAACCATGGCCAACCAATTGAGCGCCACCACCGCGAACCTGACCGCCAACACCCTCACCCGCAACGGCTACAACTTTGTCGGCTGGAACACCGCGGCCAACGGCACGGGCACCGCTTACCTTGATGCTGCAGCGTATTCGTTTGCGAGCAACGTAACGCTGTATGCGCAGTGGGCGCTCGCCGCCGCCGGCGGCATCGACAGCACGCAGGTGCGCCTCGGCCCGATTGCCGATAAGAAGGTAACCCCGGAGTCGAAGACCGTGACCCTCACCGGCTTCAACCTCGACAAGGTGACCCAGGTTCTCGTCAACGGTGTGGCAGCCAAGGCAACCGCCAATGGTGCCGGTCAGTTGACCATCGAACTGCCAGCTCTCGAGGTCGGTCAGTCGGTCTCGATCGAAGTCGTTGCACCTTCGGTTCGCATTGCGATGATTGCCGCCTTCCGCGTGGTTGCCCTTAGCGCGGCGACCGGTTCGACCGGCGGTTCGACCGCGGGTGCTGCCAAGAGCCTCTCGGTTTACTTCGCTCCAGGCTCCGCTTTGCTGACCACCAAGGGCAAGGCGGCCCTGCAGGCGCAGCTTGCTGGCCTGAAGACCGCCGCCTCAATCGTCGTCACTGGCTGGGCCCAGGACACCGGCAATAACGCGGGCGACCGCAAACTGTCGGCCGCTCGTTCGGCCGCCGTGGTCAGTTGGCTAAAGGC
>CAYTNT010000099.1:0-3064 GCA_964439235.1 uncultured Rhodoluna sp.
GCCACTCCGCTAGTGTTGTAGCCATGTCACACAACCACAAAGACCTTTTCGGCCAGGTGCTGGTAGCCCTGGTGACCCCGATGAACGCCGAAGGCGAAGTCGACTGGGACGCAACCGAGAAGCACATCGACTACGTCATCTCGAACGGAGCTGACGGCGTCGTCGTAACCGGCACCACCGGTGAGACCAGCACGCTAACCGATGCTGAGAAAATCAAGCTGGTTGAGGTTGGCAAGTCTGTTTCTTCTGGCCGAGCCAAGATCATAACCGGCGGTGGCTCCAACGAAACCGCTCACGCTATGCAGCTCTACAAGGCCAGCGAAAAAGCCGGGGCCGACGGCGTCATGATTGTCACCCCTTACTACAACAAGCCAACTCAGGCCGGTGTGCTAACCCACTTCAGGCTGATTGCGGATGCCACCGATCTTCCGGTCATCCTCTATGACATTCCGGGCCGCGCCGGCATCCCGATTGCGCACGATACTTTCTTGCGCGCCGCCAAGCATCCAAACATCATCGCGGTCAAGGACGCCAAGGGCGACTTCGCTCAGGCCTCGCGCATCATGAACGAGACCGACCTTCTGTACTTCTCGGGCGATGACTCAAATGTTCTGCCACACATGGCCATCGGCGCTACCGGACTCATCGGAGTCACCGCGAACATCGCGCCAGCGGCTTACCGCGAGATGATCGATGCCACCAACAGAAACGACTTCCACCACGCACTCAAGGTGCACAACGCACTCGAGCCGCTGCAGCGCGCAGCCATGACTCACGTGCCGGGCACCGTGGCTGCAAAGTACATCCTGCACGGCTTGGGCAAAATCAACAGCCCACGCGTTCGACTGCCGCTGGTTGGTCCCGAAGACCACGAAGCCGCGAAGATCGAGCAGGACATTGACAAGGTTGGTCCAATCCCGGGCCTGAGCTTTGAAAACTTCAGACCAGACCGCAATGCAGCCGCAGGTGGCGCGCTGCCAAAGGTGGCTGGCACAACCCGCTAGAACAGCGAGATAAGAGGGCTACCTTTGGTAAGAACCCTGCCTGAACCGCCGGCCCTGAAGCCGGGAGTTTTGCGAATCATTCCACTCGGTGGAATCGGTGAAATCGGTCGAAACATGACCGTTTTCGAGATCAACAAGAAACTGCTGATCGTCGACTGCGGAGTGCTTTTTCCTGAGGAGCACCAGCCCGGCGTTGACGTCATCCTGCCCGATTTTGGTTACCTCAAAGACCGCATGGATGACGTGCTGGCGATCGTTCTGACTCACGGCCACGAAGATCACATCGGCGGCGTGCCGTACCTGCTGCGCATGCGCGAGGATGTTCCGCTCGTGGGTTCGGGCCTGACTCTGGCGCTGGTCGAGGCCAAGCTCAAGGAACACCGCATCGAACCTTACTCCATGGTGGTGCGTGAGGGCCAGCGCGAGCGCATCGGCGACTTCGACCTCGAATTCGTGGCGGTGAACCACTCGATCCCGGATGCCCTTGCGGTGCTGATTCGCACCGAGGCCGGATCGGTACTGCACACCGGTGACTTCAAGATGGATCAGCTGCCGCTCGATGGCCGCCTGACCGACCTGCGCACCTTTGCCAAGATCGGCGAAGAAGGCCTCGACCTGTTCCTGTCGGATTCGACCAATGCCGACGTGCCCGGCTTCACGCCGCTCGAAAAGGACATCGGTCCGGTGCTCGAGAACATCATCGCCAGGACCCCGCGTCGCGTGATTGTTGCTAGCTTCTCGAGCCACGTGCATCGAGTGCAGCAGGTGGTCGATGCGGCAGTCGCGAACGGCCGAAAGGTTGCCCTGGTTGGCCGCTCGATGGTTCGCAACATGCAAATCGCATCCGAGCTGGGCTATCTCAAGGTGCCAGAGGGTGTGTTGATTGATTCAAAGCACGCAGGAGATATCCCAGAGAACCAGTTGGTGTTCATGTCCACCGGCTCTCAGGGCGAACCGATGGCCGTGCTCGCGCGCATGGCAAACCTCGAGCACGAGATCGAGCTGGGGCAGGGCGACACCGTAATCCTGGCCAGTTCGCTGATTCCGGGCAACGAGAACGCGGTCTATCGCGTAATCGACGGCCTAACCAAGCTAGGCGCAAACGTGGTGCACAAGGGTAACGCCAAGGTGCACGTTTCGGGTCACGCGGCCGCTGGCGAGCTGTTGTACTGCTACAACATCCTCAAGCCGCGAAACGTTATGCCGGTGCACGGCGAATACCGCCACCTGATTGCGAACGGCAAGCTCGCAGAGCAAACCGGGGTTCCGGCGGAACGCATCCTGATTACCGAGGACGGCTGGGTGGTCGACCTAGAACAGGGGATAGCCAACATCGTCGGCGAGGTCGAGTGCGGAATGCTCTACGTCGATGGCCGAACCGTAGGCAAAATCACCGAGGATGACCTAAAGGACCGCAGAGTTCTGGCCGCCGAAGGGTTTATCTCGATTTTCTGCGTGGTTGACGAAAACGGGCGTATTCAGGTTGGTCCCGAGATTAGGGCTCGAGCATTCGCAGAAGAGGACCACGTCTTTGATGACGTGAAGCCGTTGATCGAACGTGCCATGGCCGAAGCCGCTGGCGAGGGAGTCACCGACACCTACGCGCTGCAGCAGGTGATTCGCCGAACCATCGGAACCTGGGTGAACAAGGCTCATCGCCGTCGCCCGATGATCATTCCGGTGGTCGTTCGGGGCTAGTTTTTGCTAACCGGGCCGGCGCTTGGCCCAAAAGGTTAGCCGCTCGTCGCTCAGAGTGCCTGCGGCACTTTGTCGGTCGTCGCTGTTAGTTTTGAAGCCATGGCCGCTCGCAGACCAAGCCCGCGCAAGCCAGCATCCAAGGCATCTGGCGCGCGTTCGCGCACCCGCTCAACTGTTCCGAAGCCAGCCGCAACCACTCGGGTTCCGACCCAGCGTGCCGCTCGCGAACCCGGCGGCCAGAACCTGTTGGTTCGCATCTACATGTTCTTTGCTCACGCGGTGGGTGCCGGCGCGCGCGCACTCAGCCCAGACAAAATCGCACCCGAGGATCGCCGCGATGGCATGCCATTCGCGCTGTTCCT
>CAYTNT010000100.1:0-3024 GCA_964439235.1 uncultured Rhodoluna sp.
AGTAACTAAGCGCCAAACTTTGCACGAGCCGCCAGCAGAACCTGGCGGTTTGTGTGTTTCTGGGCAAACTTGTCGGCCGCGAGCTCGCAGAGCTGCTCGATCTCGCGAGCCATAACTCGGGATGCCAAAAAGCGCGAGGTCAGATTCGCGAACAGCCCGAGCGAGCGCTTGAGCCGGTTGTGACCAAGGCGGATATGCGCGAACTCGTGCCAGAGCACCGCATCCAACTCTTGGTTGCTGAGCGAATCGAGTGCCGCGGTCGAGAGCACAATCATGGGCCGGCGACCGATGGTCGTGGTGAACGACAGCATGGCCGAAGATGCCACCGAGCGATACTCGATGCCCCTGAATTCGCCGACTCGTTTGGTTGCAGCCATTAGCTTGGGATGCGCCTCGCGCGCCGCGGTCAGCTGCGGCTCGAGGCGAAGGTTAATCAGTGCGAAGGTGATGCCAGCCAGAGCAAGCAGCACCCATGGCCCGAAATTGGCGAGCACCACGATATGCCACTTTCGCGATTCATCAATCGGTTGGGCAGGGGCCGAAAGGTCGAACCACGCTTGCACGACGCTCCAGACCGCGATTGCGAGTGCGGCGGTCGTTGCCAACAGCGAACCGATCAGCATCGATACCCAAATGAAGATGCCGAGGCTTGGGCGATTGCGAAACCGACCCGGCAACGCCAGCGGGGCGAGCGAGGTAACCAGAAGCGCAAACTCCAAAAGGAACGGAATCAGAATTAGCGGAGCGCGCACGAGAACTATCGGACTGGCGGTCGACTTATTCGGGCAGCGATTGACGCAGCGCTTTGAGGGCCTCTGGGCTTAGGCCGCTGGTGAAGTGGCTGAAGGCGAGCGCTGGATTATCCGAGCCAGCCACGATCTCGAGCAGCATCGCTGCCGTGTGCTGCTCGCGAGTGCTGGTGGCCTTGAACAGGAATCCGCGACCGGTGGCCGGCTCACGCTCAACCAAGCCTTTTTCCATGAGGCGACTGAGCACGGTCAGCACGGTAGTCAGCGCGAGCTCAGAATCGGTGGCTTCGTTGACTGCCTCGAGAATCTCTTGAGAGCTGAGTCCACGTGCAGGCGGCTGCGCGTCCCACAGCGCATCCAATACTGCTGATTCGAGTTCGCCCTGCTGGCGTGATCGTTTGGTCATGCCGCAATTCTACGCAATGTCGAACGATATTGATTCTGGTCTAGTTGTTCGACTCGAGCACGGCTGGGCGCGGGTTGACTCGGGTCAGCAGAATCGCACCGACGATGAGGATGAGCATCAGACCCCAGATGCCGTAGATGGTCGCATCCTTGACATGGAACACCGTGTTGGCAATCGAGATCGAGACGGTCCACAGCGTGCCCGACAGGAACGAGACTGCGCGTCCGGTGGTCTGGTAGAGACCGAAGACCTCGCCCTCGCGACCCTTCGGGGTGAAGCGCGAAACGAAGGTGCGGCTCGAAGCCTGGGCCGGGCCGACAAAGAGGCACAGCAGCAGACCGAAGATCCAGTATGTGATTTGGCCTTGGCTAGCGAAAACGAAGACACCCGTGCCCGCGATTACCAGGCCCACTAGTGAGGCGAGGATCACGGTGCGCGAACCTAGGCGGTCATCGAGCAGACCACCAACTGCGGCACCCACACCGGCGACCAGGTTTGCAGCCAAGCCGAAGATGATGATTTCGGTCTGGCTGAATCCGAAGGCCAGGGTTCCAAGAACGGCACCGAAAGTAAACACACCGGCCAGGCCATCGCGGTAAACCGCCGAAGAAATCAAGAACTTGAAGGTGTCTGGGGCTTGCTTGCGAAGGCTAACCAGTTGACGCCAGAGCGACTTGTAGCTCTCAACAATCGACTCGCGACGCACGTTTGGCTTGGCTGGAATCTCGGGCACCTTGAACACCAGCGGCAGAGCCCAGAGCGCGGTCCAGACCGCGGCAAAGAGGAACACGACGCGAACCGAGAAGCCCTCGTCGACCTCGACCTCTGGGCCGGGCAAGATGAAGCCGAACAGCGAGATAGCGAGCAGCAGGATGCCTCCGGCGTAGCCGAGACCCCATGCCCAGCCCGAGACGCGTCCGATGTTTTTCGGAGTCGTGACGTCCTTGAGCATGGCGTAGTAGTTGATGAACGCTGACTCTTGAATCACCGAGCCGAGGCCGTAGAGCACCAGACCGAACAGCAAGAACTCGGGGCTGGGCATGACGAAGAAGCTGGCGATCATGATGGCAACCAGAAGGTAGGTGTTGACCACTACCCAGAACTTGCGCTTGCCGGTGTCGTCTGAGCGGCGACCGATGATCGGGGCCGTGAGCGCGAGCACGATGCCGGCGATGGCAGTGGTTAGACCGATCTGGGCATCCACGTTGGTGCCGGCCGCGGCAACCGCGCTAGCCAGGTAGACCGGAAAAACGAAGGTCTGCATGATGGTCGGGTAAGGCTGTTCTGCCCAGTCCCACAGTGCCCATGCTCGAGTAGCGCTTTTTTGTTGCTTTGGGGTCAGCGTTGAGGTCATGGCTAAAACCTACTCTCAACTTTTTGCGCGCAGTCGCATCCATCGCAAAATGTTGTCAAAGAGGCACAAATTCAAAACTTGAGTCGAGAAGGCTTAGATTTTGCTGAGAGCGCTTGACAAGCAAAAACCGCCGTGTGAAACTTGAGTCAACAAGGCTCAAGTTGAGCAGAAGGAGAAACAAAACATGGCACGTGCAGTAGGAATCGACCTCGGCACCACCAACAGCGCAGTGAGCGTTCTGGAGGGTGGCGAGCCAACCGTTATCGCTAACGCAGAGGGTTTCCGCACCACCCCATCGATCGTCGCCTTCACCAAGGACGGCGAGATTCTGGTCGGCGAAACCGCAAAGCGCCAGGCTGTCACCAACGTTGACCGCACCATCGCGTCGGTCAAGCGTCACATGGGCACCAACTGGACCTTCGATGTCGACGGCAAGAAGTACACCCCGCAAGAGATCTCGGCCCGAATTCTGGCCAAGCTCAAGCGCGACGCCGAGACCTACCTTGGCGAGCCAG
>CAYTNT010000101.1:0-2974 GCA_964439235.1 uncultured Rhodoluna sp.
TGCCCATCGGTGCGAACGAGCCACCCATGAAGAAAGTGAACGTCATCAGCGCCGCTTGCAGCACCAAGAATGGCGCATCCGTTAGCCCGGCCAGCAGCACCCAGCCACCTACGCCTACCTGGGCAACCAAAACGCCTAGCACTACCCACTTGAGCTCGAACTTCTTGGCGAGCCAAGCGATAACCTGCACGCCGATATAAGCCGAGGCCGAATTGAGCACGAAGAAGTAGCCGTATTGACTGCCGTCAAAGCCGAAGCGGTTTTGATAAACGAACGGCATCACAGACAGGTAGCCGAAGAGAGCCGTGCTGTTGAGAACACCGATCAGCACGATGCCAAGGTACGGCCGATCCTTCAGCACGTGTGCGAAGCGCGACGCCATCGCGCGAACTCCCCCGTGCTCGGTTCGTGATGCGCCTGGCAGTGTCTCGGTCAACACGCGAGTCGCCGCGGTCAACAGGATGGCGCCATAGATGGCGATGATGCCGGTCATCACTCGCCAGTCGACGACGTCGAGGAGCAAGGTGGCACCGAGTGGACCGACAAACCAAGACAGTGCCTGAATCAGGAACACGCGCGACATCATTTTCATGAGCGCGGCACCCTCATAGAGGTCGCGCATGATTGCGTTGCCAACAACCTGGATCGAGGCACCAGCCACCCCCTGAAGCACGCGACCGATGGCGAAAACAATTAGGTTTGGAGCAGTCATGACCACGATGCAAGCGACAACGTAGAGCGCCGCAGCAACGATGATTGGGCGCTTGCGACCGAGCGCATCCGAGAGCGGGCCGGTGATCATCTGGCCGAGTGCAAAACCGAGGGTTAGTGCGCTCATCGTGAGCTGAATTTGGGCATCCGGGGCCATGAATGTAGCCGCGATCGATGGCGCAGCCGGCAAGTACGGGTCGAGCGCAAAGGGCTGCATGGCCATCATGCCGCCAAGAATGAGGATGTAGACCCAGCGTTGGCGTTGGGTCAGTGCACGAGAAACGTTCAAACCTATTTGTTCTTTCTGCGGGTCCAGATGATCACGGCCCCAGCCACAAGGATAAGCAGGGCAATGGCCGCGCGGCCCGCAGGAGTCTCGAACTCTGCGGGAATTAACCGAGGCAGTTCGAACGTGCTGGTCTTTTCGGGCGCGCTGTCAACGACTCCATTGGTTGCAGCAGGATCGCCATCCTGTTCGTTCGGCTGACCGTCGCCGTCGATGTCCTCGTCGATTCCGTTCACGATTCCGTCGCCGTCGATGTCTTCGTCGGCGTTATTGATGACGCCATCACCATCGGTGTCGGGGTCGACCGCGGGAGTCTCTGCTAGCTCAACGGCGGGAACCGACGAAACGCGCTCACTGGCACCTGCAGGGCTGCTTGCCAAGGCACCGATGAGGAAGGTCGATACGAGCGCGATAACCAAGGCGATCGCAGCATACTTGACGATTTTCTGGCGTCGGATAGATGTCGGCGAGGCGCTCGAAACCGGTATTCCCGTTTGGCGTGAAGGATTTGGTTTGCGTGTCTTGGAGCGCTTGGGCATTAGAAGATTCCGGCTAGCTTCATGGTCACGACAAGCATAACCACGCCGCCAATTCGGTAAACCCAAACCATGCCAGGGCGGTTCAGCAGGCGAACTTCGTCGCCCTCGCCGTGTCGGCCAAGCATGTGCAGGATCGAAAGCGCGAGCATCGGAATCGGCAGCAGCGCAAACGACCAGAGCGCGAAGTCTCGTGTTGCACCGAGCCACATGCCAACGAGGCTCGTGGTCACGTTTGCGACCACCAAGGTTAGAGCGAGCCCAGGAATGCCATTTGGCAGGATGCGCCAGAGCCATGGGAAGTTAGGGAACTTCTCTGAGTACCAACCCAGTACCACCGGCACGACGAAGAGCAATGAGCCGAACCAGGTGCGCCAGTCGTTGCCCATGAGAGCAGCGGTGACGAAGATGAAGACGGCGAGGCGAACGAACAGCGCTGCCCAGCGACCAACAGTGTGCACGCTCGGAACCGTGGTTGGGTGCAGTCGGTCGAGGCGCTCAGGGAAGCCTCGAGCAACTAGCTCTTCGAAAATCACGCGCGTTGCTGTCGCGATTGCGATGGCTAACGAGAATTCGGCTACGTGGTTGGCGACCGGAAGGGTCAGACCAGCGAGTGCCGGAAGAGTCGAGATCATTGCCGACGTGGTCCAGGCGCCGATAAACGGCAGAACCGCGATATCGACGATGCGCTCCCACCAGTAGTTGTTATCGCGCTCGGGAACCTTGCGGAACTGGCGGAAGGCATTGGCCAACAAGGCTGGGCCATAGCCGACAATAACGACGCCGAGAAGCAGACGTACGTCATTCATGCCGCCGAACCCGCCGAACATCATGCTGCCAGCCACAAAGATGGCCATGCCGATGGTGCCTGCGCCTACATCGAAGACACCGATTACAGCGATTGCTACAAAGATTGGCCAGAACGGAGGCTTGATGTCGTTGCCGTTGATTCCGAGTGCAGTGACGGCGAGTACGACGGCAGCGATCGAAGGCAACAACGAGAAGATACCTGCGGCGGCGCGCAGGTATGCGCCATCGACGAAGATTCGACTGAGCAGAGTCGAGCCGTGCGCAGCGATGCCAACCGCCCGAATGCTCAGGTTGTCGATTGCGGTCATCCAGCGGCGGCGCCAGATCTTCAGGCGGTCTCCCCTGCCTCGACGACGTAGTTCGTATTCCTCGTGAGTCGCGTCGATGTTGGCAACCGAGCCAGGCTGGTCACCCGAGCCACCCGAACCTCCGGCCGAGCTCGCGGCACCAGCGGCCGCAGCGGCGGCAGCGGCTGCAGCAGCGGCCATCGCGGCTGCGACTGCTGCGGCCGCGCCAACGGTCTCGGTCACCTGCTGAATCGATGCCGGGTCGCCCATCGGGTCGTATGGCAGCGATGGTGCGTCGTCGCCGTCGGTAGCGCCAGGAACAACTGGGGCCACCGGTGCAGGCG
>CAYTNT010000102.1:0-2950 GCA_964439235.1 uncultured Rhodoluna sp.
ACCGGCCTGAACAGGGTCGAAGCCAGATAGCCGACACCGTCGGATCCGCCCGTGCCTGACTTGCGACCAATCGTGCGCTCGACCATCTTCACGTGACGGTAACGCCACTCCTGCAGGCCCTCGTCGAGGTCAACGAGACGCTCGCACACGGCAGCCGCATCCGCGTCGTTTCGATGCAAATCGACCAGCACAGCCTGAACCCGCTCGTCAGCCGAATACCCAACCGTCACATCGCGATCGAGCACGTCAGCCGGCACCGCAAACCCGCGCGAGGCCACATAACGCAGCGCTGAATCCCAGAGCGACCTGCGCGCCATGGCCGCCTCAACCCGGGCACGCGCAGGCGAACCCTCGACGAGGTGCTCGGCCATGCGCATGCCAGACCCCTCGGCAGCGCCAGCGCCAGCGGCATCCCGTCGGCCAAGAATTGCCTCGACCTCGCGAAACTGCGCCGACTGAAAACCGCTCGACGACTGCAACCGCCCGCGGAACGAATTGAACTGCAGCGGGGTCATGGTTTCGAGAATGTCGATCTGCCCGACACAGGTTTTCATGATGGTGCGGATGCGCCCTAGCAGCGCAAGTGCGCGGTGGGTTTGACCGGCCTCGAGGGCGGTTTGCAGCGCGCCCAACTCGTGAATGATCTGCTTGAACCACAGCTCGTAGGTCTGGTGAATGATGATGAACAGCATCTCGTCGTGCTCGGGTCCGTCGGGGCCGTCAGACTGCGGTTGCTGCAGCTCGAGCAGCTCATCCACCTTCAAATAGCTGATGTAGGTCAGCGCCTTTTCGCTGTTTGGCATTAGGTGACTCGGCTTCCGTTGTCTTCGATCTCGAGGTAGCGCTTGCTTTCGACCAGTGCGCGCATGCGGTCGAGGCCGTCCCAGACTTCGGTGTATGAGGTGGGTAGCGGAGCGATCGCAAGTCGAATCGAGTCGGGCACGCGGTAGTCGGGAATCACGTTCGAGAACTTTCGCATCGCCGCCGCAATCTTCTTCGCTTCGGGATGCGCAACAGTGATGTGTCCGCCGCGCTGCCAGTGGTTGCGCGGGGTGATCAGGGTGAACCCGAGCGGGGCCAGCCAGGCCTCGAACAGGTCGATCATGAACTCGGTTCCGACAGCGGCCTTCTGGCTGATCGCCGTCATGCCTGCCTCGCCAATCATGCGATAGCTGGTCTCGACGGCGCGCAGACCCATGATGCTCGGGCTGGCGATTTGGAAGCGACGAATCGAATCGGTTGGCTCGAAGAACGGACCCATCGCAAACTGGTCGTGGTTCGCGAACCAACCCTGAATCGGCACGCCAAGCTCGGTCTGCAGGCTCTTGCGCACATACAGCCAGGCCGGAGCACCTGGCCCCGAGTTGCCGTACTTATAGGTGCAACCGACGGCCAGGTCAACGCCCCACTCGTCGAAACGCAGGTCGATGGCGCCGCCGGCGTGCGACGCATCCCACACCACAAGGATGCCGTAGCGACGGCACAGGTCGGTGATGCCCTTGATGTCCGGACGGCTGCCCGAGCGGTAGTGAATCGCCTGCAGGGTGACCAGCGCGACGTCTTCGTTCAGGAACTGCTCGAGCGCCTCGGGGGTAATCAGCTCGCAGTCGGCGTCAATCTTGACTGCGCCAGGGCCGCCGGTGCCGTCGTTGTCGAGCGTGATCAGGTTCAGCCCGTTGGCCTCGGCGATACCCGCCAGAATGTAGCGGTCGGTCGGAAAATTGCTGGCGTCGATGATCACGGTCTTGCGGCCCGGACGTGCCTTGATGGCCGCGTTGCAGAGCTGATAGAAGTTGACCGAGGTGGTGTCCTGCACGAGGGTTTGGCCCGCGGCGGCACCCAGCGTTGAGGCTCCGAGGATGTTGCCGGCGACCTGTGCCTGGTCGATCCAGTGCGCCCAGCCATCGACCAGTTCGCTGGCCCACTCGTTGGTCAAAAAGTCGTTCACCGCGGCGACGGTTGCCTTGGGCATGCGGCCCAGTGAGTTGCCGTCGAGGTATTTGAGGTCGGGGTCGGCAATCACGAATTGTTCGCGATAGTGGGCGAGTTTGTCGTCGGCCTCGAGGGCTTCGGCTGCGCTGCGGCTGGTCGCCGGCCCCGCGGATGCGTAAACGCCACTCAGGTATGCGCGGGGATCAAAGTTGCTGTTGCCTGACACTGCTCGGCCCTCTCATTCGTCTTCGAACGATTTGAGCCTAGCGGTTATCAACAGGCTGATTGGCCCGCTGTAACGCTGTCACTTTTGAACTTTAGAGTGTTTCGATGACCGATAAACCGAGGCTGCACGCATTCGTCGACGAGTCATTTTCTCTGCCGAGTTCAGCTGGAAACAGAACTTTTTACATCCTGGCTGCTGCTCTCGTAAACCCAGAGGAATTCGAGCAAGTTCGCTCGGCAATAGCCAAGGCATACTTGCCCGACTTCATGCACTCGAGTGATTTGCTTCGGAGTGCTCAAGGGCGTGCCGATTTCACTCGGCTTTGTTCGTCGATTCCATCAACAGTTGAAATCAACGTCTTTTTTCTAGAGCCGTTGCTGAGCGGCGATCGAAACGGCGAGTTGAGTCGCACCCGAATGTTTGAGCAGGTCTGCCAGCATCTTGCGAACTCCACGGAGTTTCAAGTCACGGATCTTGTTTATGAGATTCGACGTGACGGTTTCATGCGACAGGCGGATATTCGAACGGCCAAGAGGCTGAATCAAGAGTTGAGTTTTCCTTGGATGCGACCACAAAGCCCGCGCCATGAGAAGCTGCTTTGGATTCCAGACATTGCCGCAGCAGCTTTCAGGCAGTCCCAAATCTGGAACAACCATGAGTTTCTTGAATCTTTTCAGAGCAAACTTGAGATTCAAAAGATCTAAAAGCAAACCCCAGCTGCCGTGGCTACACTGGGGTTCCCGACTGCCGGCCCTTTCGAGCGAGCAGCCAGTTTGCGACTCAATGTTCACA
>CAYTNT010000103.1:0-2771 GCA_964439235.1 uncultured Rhodoluna sp.
CCGCGGTCATCGGAGCAATCACCGCGCTTGTAATCGTTCTGGTTCCGTTTGCGTTTGCGCGCAAGCGATTCTCGGTGGGATTCTCGCTAACTTCGATCCGCAACTCGGCTCTGTCTGGCGGCCTATTCGGTTTCGCCAACGCTTTCATCCTGCTGGCGCTGGTCACCGGCGACCTGGCTCTGGTTGGCCTCTTGACCGCCATGTATCCACTTGCGACTGTGCTACTTGCTCGCTTCGCGCTGAAGGAGCACATCTCAAGAGTTCAACTCGCAGGCATCGCGTCGGCGATTACTGCGGCCGCCCTAATGAGTCTCGGCTAGCCCCTAGGAAACCAAGGGATAAGCATGCTTACGCGGCGTTTGTAGTCGGCGTACTCGGGGTACTTACTCGAGCTGATCTGCTCGGTGAAGCGAGTTGAGCCGATGAAGAGCAGGGTTAGCACAAATGCGCCTAGCCAGCTTGATTCAGCCCAACCAACTTGGCTAACCGCGAAGAGCAGAATGACCCACCACTGACACTGTTCAGCGAAAAAGTTTGGGTGCCGACTTATCGAAAAGAGGCCTCGATCTAAGAACCCTGGCGTTACGACCCGACCGTCTGCCTTCTCGGCTGCCTTGAATTTGTGGAACTTCCACTGCTGTTGGTCGGCAATGGTTTCGAACGCCAGCAACGCCAAGAACAGAGCGGTTAGCAACACGTCGACGGGCGTAAATTCGGCCGATGCTTCGGCGAGGTCATTCATTGGCAGCGTGATTGCGAAGATCAGCACGTTTTGAAAAAGCACGATGAAGCCCACGTTGAAAACTTGGTATTGCCAAGGCTTCATCTTCTTTCGCAGGATCTCCCATCGGTAGTCCTCGCCGCCAGGCCGGTAGCCACCTTTGCGAGCGAAATTGAAAGTCAGTCGCGCGCCCCAGAGTGTTATGAGGGCGGCCATGACGTTCAGTCGCGGGTTTGCGAACGAAGCTCCGGCGGCGAACACCCAAGCGTATGCGACAGGTGCCACAGACCAAATACGGTCGACCCACGAGGTGTCCTTGGTTGGGATACTCAAAGCCCAGGTGAGAAAACAAGTAATGCCGAGAATCCAGAGGTTGATCTCTAAAGCGCTCATAGCGAGAATTCTCAACCCGAGTGAACCCGATACCCTCGCAGATTGCCGCGCGTGTCGCATCGCGTAGAGTTTCATCGGGTAGTGGAAAGAGGATGCCGATGCCAACCGCAATCGACTTTGTGAACGTATCGACCGCCGGACTCGAGAGTTCGCCTCACGCCGAGACGCTCGCCGGTCTGCGCGCAAACGAGGCTCGCTACTTCAAGAACAAGTACGACGCCGTGTTCGCCACCAGCCCGGCAGCCGATGTTCCCGAGCTGATCGACTACGTGAGTCGCGTTCTGCTCGAGCGCGACATCGTCATCGCCTCGAAGCCTCTCGAGGCAACCGAGCTGTTGGTCGACGGCATCCGATGGACGCACGTTTTTTATGAGTCAGGCCTCGCCATCAATGTGCTTTACGAGCTGAAGGACGGCGGCAAGCGCGCTGTCGGCTTCAAGCTGAGCATGGGCATGGATGTGCCAGCCGAGTTGGCGACCAAGTTCAAGTTCGCACGCCAAAAGTCCAAGCTCGCGGGCGAAATCCGCGGCACCTTCTTCGTGATCAAGGGCACCTACTAGGCCATGAAACTCAACAGCGACGTCACTACCCTGATCGCACTTTTCGCGATCGTGAATCCGATCACCGCAATCCCGATCTTCTTGGCTCTCGCCAAAGGCCAGACCAACCAAGCTCGACGCCGCATGGCACTAAAGACCTCTGCCATCGCCGGCCTTACGCTGTTTGTCGCCTACTTCCTTGGCGACGTTATTCTCAAATCGCTCAGCATCGAACTGGATGCGTTCCGCATCGCCGGCTCGCTCGTAATTGCGGCGTTCGGCTGGAAGATGGCGATGGGACGAGGACTCGACAAGCCCGCCGCCGGTGGCGCGTCGGGTGCCGCCATCGTGCCCCTCGCAATCCCGATCATGGCTGGCCCTGGTGCAATCGCAACCGTCATTGCGCTGGGAAACTCCGAGGAAGGCATCGCTCGTGTCGCGAACCTCGCCATCATCCTCGCGCTAACTGGTCTGACCTACCTGTTCCTGCTGGCTGCCGCACCAATCGAGAAGCTGCTGGGCGAGACCGGTGTCATGGTGGTCAGCCGCATCCTTGGTTTGTTGCTGCTCGCAATCGCGGCATCAACCATCATCTCGTCGATGAAGTCGGCGTTCCCAGGCCTAGGAGGCTAACGTGTCAGATGCAAAGTTGAGCGCCGAAGAGCGTCAGGCCATGAAGGAATACATGGCCGAGAAGAAGATGGCGGCCAAGCGCGCCAAGACCGAGGGCGAGGATGCCCTCAATCTGGCCGACGTTCTAGCCAAGATCGAGGCGATGGCACCTGCAGATCGTGCGATCGCGCAGGGCATTCACGAGCTCATAGGCAAGGTTGCCCCGAGCCTCAAGGCCAAGACCTGGTACGGCATGCAGGCTTACTTCCTCGATGGCAAAATCGTCTGTTTCTTCCAGGACGGCGGCAAGTTCAAGTCGCGCTATTCGACCCTTGGCTTTCAGCAGGATGCGGCACTCGACGATGGTGCCATGTGGCCGACGTCGTTCGCCGTGCTAGAGCTAACCCCCGCGGTGATTGATCGCATCACCGACCTGCTTCGCAAGTCGATCGGCGCTTAGAAAGCCTCTTCGGGAGCGATGCCGAACGCGTCGGCGAGCTTCTTGA
>CAYTNT010000104.1:0-2727 GCA_964439235.1 uncultured Rhodoluna sp.
CAAGGCATGGTCTACATACACTCCGCTCCGGCGGCCGTTGTGCCGCACGTTGAGTGGTCAATCGGTCGCGTTCTGGGCGAGGCCGTATCAATGGCCTGGATCGAACAACCGGTGCAGCCGGGTGCAAAGCGCGGCGAACTATTTTGGTCTGGGCGACAGGGCACTGGCGCAGACATCGCTAGCGCGCTGGTCGGTTGGCAGACGATTCGTTTTGAAATCTCCGAGGAGCCAGAGGCTGGGGCAGAGGGCTATCGCTGGAGCTACACCCCTAGCCTCGGAATGTTTTCGAGTCAGATCGACTGGGCCGGCAACCTTCTGGTGAATGAGTTTCGGCTCAGGTCGGTAATGGAGGCTGCTGGTTCAAATGGGCTCGAGCTGCAGCGCGAGATGCGCAAACTGCTTGGCCAGCCCTGGGACGACGAGCTAGAAGTGTTCAGGCGGGCTGGAATGGATGCGCCAGTGATCTGGCTGCAGCAGATTAGCTAACGAAGCGACGGAATGCCACGACAGCGTTGTGGCCGCCAAATCCGAACGAATTGCTGATTGCCAGCACTGGCCCGTCAGGAAGTTCGCGTGGTGATGTAACCACGTCAAGCGGAATCTCTGGATCCTGCTCGGTCAGGTTGATAGTTGGTGGCGCCTTGCGTTCGTGCAGTGCCAGAACCGTGAAGATGGCTTCGATAGCACCCGCACCGCCGAGCAGGTGACCGGTCGATGATTTGGTCGCCGAGACGGCAATCTTGCCCAGGTGGTCGCCGAAAACGCGCAGCAGAGCGGTGTATTCGGCGATGTCGCCAACCGGAGTTGAGGTTGCGTGCGCATTGATGTGAACGACATCTTCCGGCTTTGCCTCAGCCTGAGCCAGGGCTGCTAGAACGGCTCGGGCAGCACCGGTGCCCTCAGGGTCTGGTGCAGTGATGTGGTGAGCGTCTGAAGTGACAGCGCCACCGACGAGCTCGGCATAAATCTTTGCTCCACGAGCCTGCGCGTGCTCGAGAGTCTCTAGAACCAACGCGCCTGCGCCTTCACCCATCACGAAACCGTCTCGGGTCACGTCATAGGGGCGGGATGCGGTGGCAGGGTCATCGTTTCGGCGCGACAGCGCGTGCAGCGCGGCAAACGCGGCGATAGGCATCGGGTGCAGGGCTGCTTCTGCGCCGCCGGCTACGACGACGTCGATTTCACCGCTGCGAAGGCGGGTGATTGCGTTTGCGATTGCCTCGGTGCTGGATGCGCATGCAGATACGGCGGTTCTGACACCGCCGCGGGCCGCGATGTCCATGCCGATGGCCGCTGCAGGGCCGTTAGGCATCAGCATCGGCACGGTCATCGGCATCACGCGGCGCGGGCCCTTTTCCTTGAGCGTGTCATACGCATCCAGAAGGGTCCAGACGCCACCGATACCTGTGGCGAACTCGACTGCGAGGCGCTCAGGAGCCACCTCGGGCGAACCGGCGTCTGCCCATGCTTCGCGCCCGGCGATCAGCGCAAACTGGCTGCTTGGGTCGAGTCGCTTGCATTCTTGCGGCGACAGGATTTCTGCGGCCGCAACTTTTGCTTGTCCGGCGAAGGTAACCGGCACGTCATACTGAGCCACCCAAGGCTGTTCCAAGGTAGTGATACCCGAAACACCAGCGAGCAGTGCTTCCCAGGTCGACTTGGTGTCTCCGCCCAACGGGGTGGTGGCACCTAGACCTGTTACAACGATTCTTGATGACAAGCCGGTTTCCTTTGCTAAAAAGCAGCCGATTACTGAGCGTTGACGATGAAGTCGACAGCGTCGCCGACGGTCTTGAGGTTCTTGACTTCCTCGTCTGGAATCTTGACGCCGAACTTGTCTTCAGCGTTCATCACGATGTTCATCATCGAGATCGAGTCGATGTCGAGGTCGTCGGTGAACGACTTGTCGAGCTGCACCTGGTCAGCCGACTGACCGGTCTCGTCGTTAACGAGTTCTGCCAGTCCGGCCAGAACTTCATCCTTCGAAAGTGCCATGATTTCTCCTTGGTTTTTAGCTATTTGCTGGGGATAAGTTTACGGGAGCACCACTACTTGAGCCCCGAAGGCAAGGCCTGCGCCGAAGCCAATTTGCAAGGCCAAACCGCCTGATTTGACCTCGCCCGCCTCGAGTAGCGCGTGCATTGCTAGTGGAACGGAGGCCGCCGAAGTATTGCCGGTGTAGATGATGTCTCGGGCGACCACGACGTTCTCTGGAACGCCGAGTTGCTTCGCCAGTTCGTCGATGATGCGAATGTTGGCCTGGTGAGTGACCACTGCCGAAAGTTCCTCAGCCTTCACGCCGGCCACTTCGAGGGCCTTTGCTGCAGTCTTAGCCATCTCCCACGAAGCCCAGCGGTAAACGGTCTGACCCTCTTGGCGAAGCGTCGGCCAGGTTGCTGAGCCGTCTCTGAATTCCAGCAGGGATGCGCTCATGCCAACCTTGTCCCAGTTTGAACCGTCGGATCCCCAGACAGTCGGGCTGATGCCGGGAGTCTCTGACGGGCCAACGATCGCTGCGCCGGCTCCGTCACCCAGCAGAAAGCTGATGGTGCGGTCGGTTGGGTCGATGAAATCGCTGAGTTTCTCGCCACCGACAACCAGCACGTACTTGGCCATGCCCGAGCGCACCAGCGCGTCGGCCTGGGCGATGCCGTAGCAGTAGCCGGCACAGGCAGCCGAAATGTCGAACGCGGGTGCGGGGTTAGCCCCAACCAGGTCGGCGAGCAG
>CAYTNT010000105.1:0-2721 GCA_964439235.1 uncultured Rhodoluna sp.
GCAACGAGGCGAATCACCTCGAGTTCGCGGTCGGTCAGGTGCTCCTGGTGCTTGTGCAGACTGCCTAGCCCGCGGGCCACGAGGTTGCTGACGCCACGACCAAGCACCGTCTCGCCGGACTGCACGGCCGCCACGCCCTTTTGCAGTTCGTCGGCCTTGGTGTCATCCTTCGACAGGTAGCCGGCGGCACCGCGTCGCAGGGCTTCGACGACCACAATCTCGCTGAGCGAGTTGGCCATGACAAGGATCTTGGTGTTCGGAAAGCGCTCGGTGATCTCTTCGACGAGCTTCAGCCCGCGGGTCGTGTCGTCGCCCAGGTCGAGGTCGATCAGCAGCACGTCTGGGCCGTGCTCGTCAACCGCGTCCAATGCCGCCTCGTAGCTGGTCGCCTCGGCAATCACGGCGACGCCGGTTATGCGCTCGAGGATTGCACGGATGCCAACGCGAATGATCACGTTGCGGTCTGCGACCACCACACGCGTTTTGGCGTTCGGCATGCGCCGCCCGAGCGGTACATCCTGTCTCGCGTCCTTGTCCATGGCTCGAATCTACCTAACTACCTGTCCGTTTGGCTAGGTAGTTACCTATCCGTTGTGATTGCTTGCGGACAGTCGGCGCCTGTCGTTTCTCGGTCGTTACATTGCGCTAATACGTTTCAAAATGTCGACAGATTGGTGGCAAAGAGGCCGCCCGACGAAAGGAAAGAAATGGCAGTTTACGCACAGCCAGGTCAAGCCGGCGCAGTAATGGATTACAAGCCGCGCTACGACCACTGGATCGGCGGACAGTACGTCGCTCCTTCATCAGGTCAGTATTTCGAGAACGTCACCCCGGTCACCGGCCGCGTTTTCTGTGAGGTTGCCCGCGGCAACGCTGACGACGTCGAAAAGGCACTGGATGCCGCTCACGCAGCTTTCAAGACTTGGCGCCACACCTCGGCGACCGAGCGTTCGAACATCCTGCTCAAGATTGCCGACCGCATGGAGGCAAACCTCGAGAAGATCGCCGTGGCCGAGACCTGGGAGAACGGCAAGCCTGTTCGCGAGACCCTAGCCGCAGACATCCCGCTGGCAATCGACCACTTCCGCTACTTCGCTGGCGCGCTTCGCGCTCAGGAGGGCACCCTCGGTGAACTGGACGCCGACACCGTCGCGTACCACTTCCACGAGCCTCTGGGCGTTGTCGCTCAGATCATCCCTTGGAACTTCCCGATCCTCATGGCTGCCTGGAAGCTTGCTCCTGCAATCGCCGCCGGCAACTGTGTGATCCTGAAGCCAGCCGAGCAGACCCCGGTATCGATCCTGTACTTGAACGAGCTGATTCAAGACCTGCTCCCACCAGGCGTCCTGAACATCGTCAACGGCTTCGGCGTTGAGGCAGGCAAGCCACTGGCTCAGTCGCGCCGCATCGCCAAGGTTGCATTCACCGGCGAGACCACCACCGGCCGCCTGATCATGCAGTACGCAGCCGACAACATCATCCCTGTCACTCTCGAGCTGGGCGGCAAGTCGCCAAACATCTTCTTCCGTGACATCGCCGACAAGGACGACGCCTTCTACGACAAGTGCCAGGAAGGCTTCACCATGTTTGCGCTGAACCAGGGCGAGGTTTGCACCTGTCCTTCGCGCGCACTCATCGATGCACCTATCTATGACAAGTTCCTTGGCGACGTCATCGAGCGCACCAAGAAGGTCATTCAGGGCAACCCGCTCGACACCGCCACCATGATCGGTGCTCAGGCTTCGAACGAGCAGATGGAGAAGATCCTGAGCTACATCGAGATCGGCAAGGCCGAAGGTGCCAAGCTGCTCCTCGGTGGCAAGCGCGCCGACCTCGGTGGCGACCTCTCGGGCGGCTACTACATCGAGCCGACCATCTTCGAGGGTCACAACGGCATGCGCATCTTCCAGGAAGAGATCTTTGGCCCGGTTGTTTCGGTCGCCAAGTTCGACGGCTGGGAGCAGGCAATGGAAATCGCGAACGACACCCTTTACGGCCTCGGCTCGGGCGTCTGGACTCGCGACATCAACACCGCATACCGCGCCGGTCGTGAGATCCAGGCCGGTCGCGTGTGGACCAACTGCTACCACGCATACCCAGCACACGCAGCCTTCGGTGGCTACAAGTCATCGGGTATCGGCCGCGAGACCCACAAGATGATGCTCGACCACTACCAGCAGACCAAGAACCTTCTGGTCAGCTACTCGCCAAACAAGCTCGGCTTCTTCTAAGTCGACGAGCCTGCCTGGCTAGTCCAGAACACCGCTCGGGGTGGGTCGTTTCGGCGGCCCACCCTTTGCGCTTCTTCAACGCGCTTCATGCACCCATCGGCAGATTGCCGAGTCGGAGGTAATCTCAAACCATGGTCACTCGAGTCGACTTCAGCCCCGCCACGTGCGACATGCTGCGAAAGCTGTTTGCTATTCACAAGTTCGGGTTCATGTTTCATCAGTCGGGCGGCTGCTGCGACGGCTCTTCGCCGATGTGCTACCGCGCTGGGGAGTTTCGCGTCGGGCCATCTGACGTGTTGATGGAGGTCATCCGCGTCGACGGCATTCCCGAGCCAATCAACTTTTATATGTCACTCGAGCAGTTCGAGTACTGGCGCCACACGCACCTGACGATCGATGTGGTGCCCGGCCGCGGATCGGGCTTCAGCCTCGAGTCGCCAGAGGGCGTGCGGTTCTTGACGCGTTCACGCTTGTTCACAGATGACGAGGC
>CAYTNT010000106.1:0-2712 GCA_964439235.1 uncultured Rhodoluna sp.
CGCGCCTAGGATTTAGACATGCCCATCGCGAAGAACAAAGAGGAACTGAGGCAGCGCCTCGACCTCGTTGACGTGGTCGGGGGATACGTTTCGCTCAAGCGAGCATCGGCTAACTCCTATAAAGGGCTCTGCCCATTCCACGCCGACAAGAATCCCTCGATGACCGTCACCCCGCACATGGGACTCTGGCAGTGCTGGTCGTGCGGGGCTAAGGGCGACGTCTTCGGTTTCGTGATGCAGATTGAGAACATCGACTTTCCGACTGCGATCGAGCAGCTGGCCGCCAAGATCGGTTTCACGCTCGAGTACGAAGAGGGCCGCGGTGCCGCTCAAGACTCGTCCAACCGCGGTCGCATCCTCGCTATCAACCAGGCAGCAGCCGAGTTTTTCAAAGAACAACTGGCGACCGAAGAAGCTGCCATCGCAAGGCAGAACCTGCTCGACCGTGGTTTCGACAAGGCCGCCGCCGAACTCTTCGGGGTCGGTTACTCGCCAGACAGCTACAACGCCCTAAACCAGCACCTCAAAGCGAAGGGCTTCACCGACCAGGAGCTGATCGAATCGACTCTGGTTCGCTCGGGTGATCGAGGCATCTACGACTTCTATCGTGGCCGACTCATGTGGCCGATCAGGGATACGGCCGGCGCGGTTATTGGCTTCGGAGCCCGCAAACTGCTGGATACCGACAAGGGTCCGAAGTACTACAACAGCTCAGATTCGCCGGTGTACCACAAGAACAAGGTGCTTTACGGCATCGACCTAGCTAAGTCGGCCATCGGCAAGAAGAGGCAGGTTGTCGTAGTCGAGGGCTACACCGATGTCATGGCCTGCCACCTTGCGGGTGTTGACACCGCTGTTGCCACCTGTGGAACCTCTTTCACCGACGAGCACGTGACCGTGATCAACCGACTGCTGGGCAACGACGGCACGGGAGAGGTCATTTTCTGCTTTGACCCAGACGAAGCGGGGCAGAAGGCCGCGATGAGGGCTTGGGAGCAAAGTTCGCGATTTACCGCGCAGACCTTCGTGGCGATAGGGCCCAACGGGCTAGACCCTTGCGACCTTCGAACTCAATCCGGCAATGAGGCTGTTGAGTTGATGATCAAGCAGCGCAAGCCCATCTACGAGTTCATGGTGCGGCAGCATCTTGCCAAGTTTGATCTGTCGAATGTTGCCGGTCGCATCGCTGCGGCCAAGTCTGCGGCGACGATTATCGCCGCGATTCGAGACACGACTTCGAGGGCGGTTTACGAGCGGGAACTGGCGGTAATGGTGAGCCTGGACCCGCAAGAGATTCGTCAGATCGTTGAAGAAGCCGTGAAGACCAAGGCCAAGACCGGGGTTAGCGGGATGCGCAGAAACGAGGATCCCCAAGCGCCAGCCGAGGTTGCCCTCGCCGGCAGTTCCCCAGGCGAAAACGAGACGGCGCCGGCGGCGGAGTTCCCGCCGATCAACCTTCAGGATCCGATGATACGGGTTGAGCGTCAGGTTCTCGAGGTGCTGGTTCAGGTTCCCGAGAGCTACTCTGAGTCGGCCCTTAAGCGCATCCTCGATTTCGGCTTCGTGCATCCGGCCCACAATGCTCTGGTTCAACCGCTTCGAGCCCTAGGTTTTAGCACCGACCACGACCACGCCTGGTTGTTGCGACTCAAAGAGCAGCTCTCAGACAGGCTGCAGCAAATCGTCGATGAGATTGCGTCGGCGGCTCTGCCTGCAGCCACCGACGCAGACCTCGCGCGCTATTCGCAGGGAGTCATCACCGGTGCCCTAGATCGCACACTGACCTTCGAGAAGAACGATTTGCTGGCCGAGATGCGGACTATCGACCCAGAGGCTAATCGCGCTCGTTTTACCGAGATTCAGCAGCGCCTTGTGTCTCTCGAGGCAGATCGTCGTGCAATCAGGGGAGGATAGCTTGACCGAACGACTAATCGCGATCGAGCCGAAACGTTTTCAGCCTTACGAGGATGCCGTTGCCGCCGCAGGTGGAACCCCCTGTGAGATGTCGCCCGATGTTCGAGCCGTGATCTGGACCAACTATGCCGACCCGGCTGGCTTGCACAAATTGATTCTCGAGAACGAGCAACTCAGTTGGGTGCAGCTACCTTTTGCTGGCGTGGATGCCTTTGCGGCGGTTATCGCCGACCCAGCCATCAAGCAGCGCGGGGTGGTGTTCACTTCGGCCAAGGGTTCATACCGCGAACCGGTTGCCGAACACGCGCTCGCGCTCTGCCTCGCGCTCGGGCGCAAGATTCGTGAAAGGGTTTATGCCAAGAGTTGGGGCAAGAAGTTTGCCAAGTCGCTCTATGACTCGAACGTGTTGATTGTCGGTGGTGGCGGAATCACCGAAGAACTGGTCAAACTGCTGCAGCCGTTCAGAGCCGAGATCACAGTTATTCGAAAGCACGCAGAACGAGCTCTCGAGAGTGCAGCCCAGGTTCGGGTGATACCGTTCGAGCAATTGGATTCCGCGATTCCAGACGCTGACTTCATCGTCTTAGCTGCAGCGTTGACTCCAGAGACCTACAAGCTGTTCGATGCCCGTCGCCTCGGTCTGATGAACCCCGAGGCCTACCTGGTGAACATCGCGCGTGGACCGATGATCGACACCGAGGCGCTGATTGATGCCCTAAACGCCGAGACCATAGCCGGCGCAGCTGTGGATGTCACCGATCCTGAGCCGCTGCCTGAAGGGCATCCTCTCTGGGATGC
>CAYTNT010000107.1:0-2624 GCA_964439235.1 uncultured Rhodoluna sp.
TCGTAAGCGGTAATCGGTGCACCACCGTTCGAAGGCGCGGTCCAAGAAACCACGGCGGATGCGTTTCCGCGCACAGCGGTCGGGGCTACCGGAGTAGTCGGGGCCACCGGTGCACTTGATGTCGAGACTCTCGCGATGGTTGTGGCGTTGGTTCGACCATAGAAGTCGACACCCGTCGAAGTCGCCGCGGGGAACCAACGGAACGACTCCCAGTCTGTGCCACCAGAACTGAATGAGCCAGCCGCGGTGGCGACACCCGTCGAAGTCGAAATCTCGAAGCTCGAAACAGTTGAGTTGTCGTAGCTCGTCAACTTAACGACCGAACTAGAAACTGGAGAATCAGACACGATGTTTTGAGTGTTCCAACCCGTCGCACCGGTTATTGCGCCGGTGATCGGCTGTGATGTCACGGTAGCGCCAGTCGAGGCGAACGCCAGGACCGCTCCGTTGAAATTAGTTCCGTCGCTGGCCAAGGTAGTGGCATAAACCGTGCCCGAGTTTCGAGGTGCGATCAGGATTGTTCCGGTTCTTGAACCCGTGGATGCGCCTGTCCAGGCCGATGTTCCGGTGTTTGTCACTGCACCCGCCGAAGTCACTGCGAAAACCTGGCGACCGTTGTAAGTCGAGTTGATCGAGTAAGGGTTCGGTGGAGTCGTGATCTGGTTGGTAGCGCTGTTGAGCTGATAGAACAAGGTCATCATGGGGGTCGAGCCCGTTGCTGCAGGATTGACCGAATACCCCATGCGGGTGTGAGTTGGTGAACCAGCGGTTGGCAGAGGCCCAAGTCGGTTACCGACGCTGTGCGAGCCCGCCGTGCCCAGCGTTGTGCCGCCCGATAGCGTCGTCAGATAGTCGACGTTGCTGATGCTTCCGCCAGCGCTGTTTAGATAAATGCTGCAGCGGAAGAAGTAAGAAGGCGTGGTGAACGGCGAGTCCTGAATCAGTTCGACCGTGTAACCGAGAACCGTATAGGTGGCAGCGCTAATCAAACTTTGGCAGTTCGAATACTCGGTGTTTCCGGTTGGCATGGTCAGCGTGCTCTGGTAGCCACCGGCGTAAGTGCCGAGATGCAGGTAGTTGAGGCCCGATGACATGGTTGAGTTGCGCTCGAGCACCATCCATCGCGTTCCGTTTGAGTAAGTTGCAAAAGACAGATTCACTCGCAACTGAGAGGTGGTGTCGTTGAATAACTGGCCCGCAAAAGTTACCTCGCCTGTGCCGTTGAAACTAGTGTCTAACGCTCCATTGACGTAACTGCGAAGGGTGATGGTTTTGGTATTGCTCGAGGGCGCACCGACTTCAACGAATCCCGATCGAGAGTTTGAGAATGCGAATCTCTGGCTGATGCCGCCGCCGGTTGATACGCCAGATAGCACTGAAGTAGAGATCGTGCTGGTGCTGTAGCCGGTTCCGGAAGTCGGCGATGTCATGTAAGCGTTCGCCGGTGCCGCAATTCCGACCAGATGCGAAACTGCCAGAGCCGCGACGGCAATAACCGACGACCCTCTTCTAAGCAGTTTGCTGAGCAACATAACCATCAAATCGTATTCGGTAGGCAACCAATCGCAGCGTTGAAACTTGGGTTAGCCGAATGCGAATAACCTTGAACACATGCGCATTGCCACCTGGAACGTAAACTCGATTCGCACTCGCGTTGGCCGAGTCACCGATTGGCTTCAGCGCAGCAATACCGACGTGCTCGCGATGCAGGAAATCAAGTGCAAGCCCGAGCAGTTTCCGGTGGCTGCCTTTGAGGATGCGGGCTACCAAGTCACGATGCACGGCCTCAATCAGTGGAACGGGGTCGCGTTCGCCAGTCGCATCCCCGCTGAAGAAATCGAGATCGGCTTCGCCGACATGCCCGGCTTCGGTCCGGAGTTAGCTCAGGAGGCCCGCGCGCTCGGTGCGACCTTCAACGGGGTTCGCCTCTGGTCGCTTTACGTGCCGAACGGCCGCACGCTCGACGACCCTCACTACGGCTACAAACTCGAGTGGCTCGATCGCCTTGCAGCAGCCACTCACGAGTGGTTGGAGCACGAACCAGACCAGCCACTCGCCTTGATGGGGGATTTCAACATCGCACCGCTAGACACAGACGTTTGGGACATCGACTTTTTCGCTGGAGCGACCCACGTCAGCCAACCTGAGCGCGACGCCTTCGAGGTCTTCGAGCAGATTGGGCTCACCGACGTCGTTCGCCCGCGCGTGCCCGAGGGCTACACCTACTGGGACTACCAGCAGCTGCGGTTCCCGCGCAACGAGGGCATGCGCATCGACTTCATCCTCGGAAATGAAGCCCTCGCCGAACGCGTCACTCGCGCAGTAATCGACCGCGATGAGCGCAAGGGTGAAGGCCCGAGCGATCACGTGCCCGTCGTTATCGACATCGACTGATCAAAGGCCGACAGGATGCCTAAAGGCGTAAAGAAAGAGCACCTCCCGCAGAAGCCCTGCGAGCGTTGCGGACGCCCGATGGTTTGGCGCAAGGCCTGGGCTAAGACTTGGGATCAAGTCAAGTACTGCAGCGAGCGCTGTAAACGCGGTTAGATCAACGAGCCCACCGCTCCAGATAAAGCAAAGAGGGCCACTCTTTCGAGTGACCCTCTTCAACAGCTTCGACTAGA
>CAYTNT010000108.1:0-2547 GCA_964439235.1 uncultured Rhodoluna sp.
AAGACCCACCGAGTTGGTGGGTCTTTGCGCATGGGATGGTGGAGATGGGGGGAATTGAACCCCCGTCCGCTACCTGGATTCTGATCCTTCTACGGGTGTAGCTTCACTGTGTTCTACTTGGCCCCGGTCATAGCATGAAGCGACCTAACCGACAGGCCCAGCCTGAGTTTGAGTCCCGCGTAGCCCTAAGGCGTAACTACACAGCAAGATTTCTAAATGACGCCAGGATTTGGAACGAAATCAAATCCAGCCTGACGGACTTCGGGCTAGTTGCGCTTAGGCAGCTAGGGCAAAGTCGGTGCGCGAAGATTTGGCACCTATAGTTTGCAGCGGACATTTACGTGTTGACGCTACATTCACGACCCGCTTCTCTCAGTCTCTGCAAGAAACGTCGAAACCGATCATCCCCATGTTTAGTTACCAATTGCCCCTTGCGAGGCTCAATTAGGATACGTCATCCCTCAGACATTTAGGCTGTGAGTTTGCGGTGAGTGCTGTCGAAGGCTAAACCAAGTCGCGCGAAACCAGGACGTGCTTGTCGTCGATCATCGGCCCTTGACTGAATCCCGCCTTCAGAAACATGCTCAGCGGACCTCGGTAACCCCAGGTCGCGAACTCACCCGATGCCAGCGGAGCAGCCTCGACTCGAGTGAACCCGTGGCGCGGCAGATCAGCTAGCGCGTGGGTCAGCAAGGCCGAGGCGACTCCCCTGCCCTGAAAATCCTGATCAACAACAAAGCAGAGAATCCTGGCCAGATCCGGTTCGGCACCCGGCAGCGCAACAAAGTTGGTGGATGCGTTAGCCGCCATCCAACCGATTGCGCGCTCAACCCCATCGACGGTCTCAAACGCGAGGTAACCCTGCATGACCCCAGACTTGACGCGGTCGCACGCGCGCTCGCGATTTAGCCCGGTTTTCGCAGCCGCATCCTCGTTCTCGGCCAAGGTGTTCAGATAGAACTGGCAGTAACAACCCGCCCATTGGGGCTGGCCGGCAAAAGCTGGGCCGTCCATGAACTCCAGCAGCGCAGCTAGCTCATCCTGGGTGAGACGACGAATCTCAACCAAGGCGAACTACCACTCTTTGCCCTTGGTTGACATGGCTCTGGCGGCCTCGCGCTTGTCCTGCTGCTCGCGCAGGGTCTGACGCTTGTCGTATTCCTTCTTGCCTCGAGCCAGTGCGATCTCAACCTTGGCGCGGCCATCCTTGAAGTAAAGCGAAAGCGGAATCAGGGTGTAGCCGGATTCCTTGATTTTGCCAGTCAGCTTGTAAATCTCGCTGGCGTTCAACAGCAGCTTGCGACGCCGACGGGTTGCGTGGTTGTTCCAAGTTGCCTGGGTGTACTCGGGAATGTGCACGTTCTCGAGCCAAGCCTCGCCATTTTCGATGGATGCGTAGCCGTCAACCAGGGATGCGCGACCGGCCCGCAGCGACTTCACTTCCGGTCCGGTGAGTACCATGCCGGCCTCGTAGACGTCTTCGATGTGATAGTCGTGGCGGGCTTTGCGATTGGTCGCAACAACTTTCTGACCACGTTCTTTTGGCATAAGGACTCTATATTCGCAGGTAACGGCGAATGGCCAAACCGGAGGCCAACGCTGCAAGCAGAATTCCAGCCGCCACCAGCAGCGGCACAATCAGCAGTCCATCGGTAATCGTCACAAGATTCGTGAACGGCAGACGCTCGGCCAAGTAGCCCTGCACAAAGAACTGCACGATGCCGAGAACGGATGCGCCTGCGAGCAGCGAACCAATCGCTGCCGCAACAACACCCTCGAGCACAAACGGCAACTGAACGTAGAAGTTGCTCGCACCAACCAGTCGCATAATGCCCAGCTCGCGTCGGCGGCTAAAGGCACTCAGCCTGATTGTGGTCGAGATCAGCAGGGCCGCCGAGAACAGCATCAGGGCAGCGATTGACACGGCTGCCAGGGATGCGGCGTTCAGAATCGAGAAGATTTGGTCGAGGTAGCTGCGCTGATCACGCACCTCTTCGACTCCGGGAGCGCCCGCCAAGCTCTCGGTAATGATTTGGCTCTGCGACGCATCCTTCAGGTTGATCCAGTAGGTCTCGTTCAACTGTGACGGCTTGACGTATTGCGCAACCGCGTTGTCTTTGAACTGCTCTTGGAACTTCTCGTAAGCCTGCTCGTGAGTTTCGAAATAGAACTTGTCGATGTAGCTGGCCAAGGTTGGCGACTCGAGGCGCGACTTGATTTCGGCCTTCTGATCTTCAGAGACCGGTCCATCTGGGCAGACAGATTCGGGCGAGACCTCGCTGCAGAGATAAACCGCTACCTGAGCACGGTCGTACCAGTAGGTCTTCATCGCGTTTATCTGCAACTGCAGCAGACCCGCGGTGCCTACGAAGGTGAGCGAAATGAAAGTGACCAGGATGACCGAGATCACCATGCTGAGATTGCGGCGAAGGCTCTGGCCCACTTCTCTGAAGACGATGCGCACTAGTTGGCACCGCCGTTCGAGAGATCAATCTTGCCGGTCGGGTTCTTCTGGTAGCCGGCTGCGCGCTGGTCGCGAATAATCTC
>CAYTNT010000109.1:0-2522 GCA_964439235.1 uncultured Rhodoluna sp.
ATCAGGCGAGCAATCGCCACCGGCTCGGGTGAGGTGACCACCACGGTGGTTGCACATTGGCTCAGCAGGTAGCGGGTTGTCGTGTTTCGCTGGGTAGCGAATTCGGGTTCGATGAGTGCCGAATCGAGAGGGCTGGCGAGATCGAAAATTTGAATCTCGCTGCGACTGGACAACTGCTCGAACGCCGCTTTCAGCCCGATGGGTTCGAGTTCGCTCCACCGGGGCAGGGATGCCAGACCGGCCACGAACTGCACCTTCGACTTTCCGGGCCCGACTGCGGTGACTAACCGCTCGTGCTCGTCGTCTGAGTAGCGGTCTTGGCGAGCCAATCTGGCAACCGCGAGCAGCCCAGCGGTTCGCTGCTGAAGGCCGAGCATGATGTCTAGGGCTGGAGCATGAGTGTCGGCGTCGACTAGCGCGACCGATCGAGAGGATGCGGCAAGGCAGGCCGCCAACGCCAGCGCTATCGAGGATTTGCCAGGTGAGCCGACCGGAGACCAGACCGCCACGGCAGCCTCACCTAGCTTGCCGGCCGGGCTTTCAGCGGATTTACCGTGAGCCGCCGATGCCCGCAGCAGTGACACGGCGGCGCTCGCGCGCTCGGGCGCATCCTCGATTGCTTCGACCCTAGACACTGGGGTTCCTGACTAGAACGAGTTCGGTATCGGGGCTGGCGATTGCCTCAAGAATCAGCGGAAGATCAGCCCTGCTCACCAACACATCGAGCCCGTTGTCAGCTGCCGCGAATCCCGCAGAACTCGCGGACTTCTCGAGAATTGTCGCGGCCGGACTGATCAGCCGAACTGGACTATGCGGCTGACTGTCGGCCATGGCTTGCGTTCTTGTGACTGCCCAAAGCTCAACAGACTCGCCCGGTTCTAAGGCGCTCACCGGAAGCCTCGCTGGTTCGATCGTCACTTTGACCCGGTTGAGATTAGGTGACTGTGAAACACGGCTTCGAGGCAGCAGTTCGCCTTGAAAGATTGAATGAAGCGCCATCGCACCGGGTGGAATGCGATTCAGGTACGCGTCTGCGTGCTGAGTGCTAACCGAAATGCTCTCGAAATCAGATGCATTGAGCGGCTGGCCCTCGACGATGTTCACTCGAGCCCGCAGCACCTCAACCTGATTGGCGCTCGGTGCGAATGCGAGGCCAGCCAGTGCAATAGCCGCAATGCCAAACAGTGCAGAAATAGCCAACCCGACTCGTTTCGAAATGCGCATGGGGTTCCTCTCTTGAATAGGCGGCTCGAGCGAGGCCAATTCCAACACCGCGACTGATTTGCCGCGCAAGTTATCCACAGCGCACTCAAATGAGTTCGACAACAACCAGCTCAACCACCGCAATCGGAGTGAGCCGGCTCGCGGGTGGAAACCCGACCTGAAGAAACACTGGCGTGCAGGCAGTCAGGTTCACGCGCGAGAGCCGTGACTCCCCCGCCCGCCGCATCCAGATCGATTTAGGAACCTCTAGTTCGGCCAACAGCGAATCAAACGTGAAACCGGCTGTTGGCCAGCTCGCACTCAGGTCAGTGCCGGCAATTGAGGCAAGCTCATCCACGGCCGAAATCTTGAACATCAGCCAATAATCGAGGGATGCGTCGAAGCCCGCGACGCAGTCCGCCCCCAGCGAGGCATGCCGAAGACTCAGAGTCGGGCTAATCGGGCGGCCAGGCATCGCCACAGGCATGCGCAACCTGACGCTCAGGTTGCTGCCATCAGTCGAGGCTGCCGCTGACTGCTGGCGCGACCGCATGGCTTGAAACTTCTCTTCTAGCTCGGCGAACAGGTCATCAAAGTTCATCCCGCCATTGTGGCTTGCCCGAAACCAGCCGAAGCCTAGTTATCCACAGGCTCGGAAACAAGTCTTGTTTTGGCAATTCCATCTGTATTTGTATGTTTTTCAACCCGAAGACATCGGGTGCAGAAACAAGTCGGATACAAGGGTGGGTGATTCCATTGGCTACAAAAACAGCAAGTAACTCTGGGGAAAATCGCAAGCGTCGAGGCTCCAGGCAAACCAGTTTCGAAATCGAAGAACTGTTCGGCAAGCAGTTTCACAGCAACGTTGAATTGGGCAAACCAGATGATCAACTCGTGATGCTTGCCAAGGGAGTCGTCGAAGTAATTGCCGGCTCGCGAGACATCAATCAGCTTTCACCGTGGCTTAGCGAAGACCTTTATCTGAGGCTTCGCGACCGGGCCGCCGTTGCCAGCGCTCAGCGCGGCCAGCGCGGCGAGCGACCGAGTCGACCGAGTTTTGAACTGGCTTCGGTCAAGTATCAGTCGCCACAGGATGGAGTTGTCGAATCGGTCGTGTTGCTGCGCGGTGTAACTCGGGTGCGGGCGGTTACTGTTCGGCTTGAGGGTTACAACGGTCGGTGGAGGGCCGTGAACCTTTCGGTGCTCTAATGCTTTCAGCCAGTGCTTAGGCGCACGGTAATAACGAATTTGGCCTCACTCTTTCGAGTGAGGCCAACTTCGATTGGTTTTATTGCTAGTTCTTGAAGAACGAGCTTCCC
>CAYTNT010000110.1:0-2460 GCA_964439235.1 uncultured Rhodoluna sp.
CTCGAGAGCGAAAAGGGGGTGACCGCATGAGCATGAAGGGTGTTGAGGGTGAAGAGAAAATCGAACTCAATAAAGAGGAAGCCAAGGCGGTTCGCGGCCGCTCGATGAGGCTGCTCGGCAGTCTGATTCGCCCAGTCCGCGGTCGTCTCGCTGTCAGTTTCGCGACCGTCGTGCTAAGCCAGGCCTTTCGCGTTCTAGGCCCAGCGATCATCGCCTACGGAATCGACCAAGCTCTGCCGAAGGCGATTGAGGGTGACTACGTCGGACTCTGGTTCACCGTGGCCGCATACCTCTTGGCCGCCACCGCAACCGCTGGCCTGACCTACTTCTTTATCAGCTATGCAGCGAAGACCAACCAGGATGTGATTCTCGACCTGCGCAAGCGCGTGTTCGTGCACACCCAGAAGCTCAGCCTCGAGTTCCACGAGAAATACACATCCGGTCGCGTAATCTCAAGGCAAACCAGCGACTTGGATTCGATCAAGGAACTTCTGGATACGGGCGGCAATGAGATGGTTGCCGGCATCCTGTACATGGTGTTCACGGCGACTGCGCTGATTATTCTCGACTGGACCAGCTTCACCGTGATCCTCGTGACGATCATTCCGCTGTACTTCTTGACCCGCTGGTTCCAGAAGCAGACGCGCATCAGCTATCGCCGTACTCGCGTTGCTTCGGCCAAACTCATCGTTCACTTTGTCGAGACCATGACCGGCATTCGTGCGGTCAAGGCTTTCCGCAAGGACAAGCGCAACAACGAGGAATACGCCGAGCTGGTTGAGGACTACCGCAGCGTAAACGCGAAGGTAATTCAGCTGTTCGGAATCTATGACCCGAGCCTGATTCTGATCGGCAACTTTGCTGTGGCTGGCGTGCTCTTGGTCGACGGTTGGCGCGTCATCGACGGCACTCTCGGTTTCGGTGTGCTGACTGCCGCGATCCTGTATGCCAAGCGGTTCTTCGATCCGATGGAAGACCTGGCGATGTTCTACAACGCCTTCCAGTCGGCGAACTCGGCACTTGAGAAGATCTCGGGTGTGCTCGAAGAAGACCCGACTGTGCCCGAGCCAGAGAACCCGCGTGCGTTCGAAAAGCGCGAGGGACACATCCAGTTCAAGGATGTCGAGTTCCACTATTCGAATGGCAAGTCCGTGTTGCCGAATTTCAATCTGGACATTCCGGCCGGGCAAACAATCGCGCTGGTCGGAACTACCGGTGCCGGCAAGTCGACCCTCGCCAAGCTGGTGTCACGCTTCTATGACCCAACCGCGGGTGCGGTGGAACTGGATGGCGTTAACTTGCGCGAGGTCGCTAACGACGAGCTGCGCAAGTCTGTCGTAATGGTGACTCAAGAGGCATACCTCTTCTCGGGCACCGTCGCAGACAACATCGCGCTCGGAAAGCCAGGCGCTACCGCCGCCGAAATCGAAGCATCAGCCAAGGCCGTTGGCGTGCACGAGTTCATCCTGTCGCTGCCAGACGGCTACGACACCGACGTCAACAAGCGCGGTGGGCGAGTCAGTGCGGGTCAGCGCCAGTTGATTTCGTTCGCTCGCGCGTTCATCGCCGACCCAACGGTTTTGATTCTCGACGAGGCCACGGCTTCGCTCGATATTCCGTCAGAGCGTGCGGTGCAAAACGCACTTCGCACTCTGCTGGCAGGTCGAACCGCGATCATCATCGCTCACCGCTTGAGCACCGTGTCGATTGCCGACCGCGTGCTGGTCATGGAGCACGGTCAAATCATCGAGGATGACGCACCGGCCAAGCTGATTGCTGGCACGGGTAAGTTCGCGAAAATGCACAAGGCCTGGCGAGACTCGCTCGCCTAGGCCCTGTGCGTTGGTTCAGCTTTTCGAACTAGCGAAGTCGGCTGGTGGTCGCAATCGCGAATGCGCTCTGCGCACCGACGGTGGTCGTTACACGACCGGCTGAGTCAATCACGATCTGAGCACCGGCGCATCCTCTGACGGCCTTCTTGTTCACGGTGCGGGTCACGATTGGCTTGTTGCCGCCAGTAATCATGTCGCAGTAGACACCAGCACGCATACCGGTTGCAATCTTGTTCAGCTTGATTGCCGATGCCTTCGAGTTGATCAGCACGTAGCCCTTGCCCGAGCGGCCAAATCCGTAGGCACCCGAGTTGGCGTTGCCGAGGCGTGGTGCATACATGTTGGTCTTGTCGGCTTCGCCAACGGCGTCACGCCAGGCAATCATGCCCTTGATCGAGGTCCAGCGCTGCAGGCAGACGAACTGTCCGGGCTTGTAGCTGGTGGATGCGGTCGGGCTGATACGAGTTGCCGGAGCCGCGCAGACGGCATCCTTCTTGTAGTTGCCCGGACCATACGCTGGTGACTCGTTCGGGTCAGCAAACGCGTAACCGGTGTAGAGCATCGGCGAACCGTACTTCTCTGAGAGCAGCCAGATGTTGGCGAGCTCGTAGGCGCGTCCGTTCATGTA
>CAYTNT010000111.1:0-2438 GCA_964439235.1 uncultured Rhodoluna sp.
CGTAGAGCCGATTCACATTTCATCGGCGGATGGGCTCGCGATTCTTCGCCACTCCACGGCTCACGTTTTGGCTCAGGCAGTTCAAACAATTAGGCCCGAGGCAACGCTGGGAATTGGTCCTGCAATTCGTGACGGCTTCTACTACGACTTCGATGTTGAGGTTCCGTTTACTCCCGAAGAACTCAAAGCCCTCGAGAAGCAGATGGAGCGTATTGTTCGGAGCGGGCAAAGATTTGTCCGTCGCGTGACCAACGATCGGGATGCGCTCATTGAGCTCGCGCACGAGCCATACAAGGTTGAACTTATCTCGCTTAAATCGAACGCGGACGCTCTAGGCGACGGCGCGGCTGAGGTTGGTGCCGGAGAACTGACCATTTACGACAATGTCGATCCAGCCACGGGCGAGACCGTTTGGAAGGATCTTTGCCGCGGGCCACACGTACCTAACACCCGTTCAGTGGGTGCCGCATTCTCGCTGACCCGCGTTGCCGCTGCCTATTGGCGAGGCAACGAGAACAACAAGCAGCTACAGCGCATTTACGGAACCGCCTGGGCATCCAAGGATGACCTAAAGGCTCACCAGGAACGCCTCGAAGAGGCAGCTCGCCGCGATCACCGCAAGTTAGGTCAAGAACTAGACCTGTTTTCGTTCCCTGACGAAATCGGCTCGGGACTGGCCGTATTCCACCCCAAGGGCGGAATCATGCGTCGGGTGATGGAGGATTACAGCAGGAAGCGCCACGAGGAATCCGGCTACGAGTTTGTTTACTCGCCGCACATCACCAAGAGCAATCTTTTCGAAACTTCGGGTCACCTAGCCTGGTATTCGGATGGAATGTTCCCGCCGATGAAGCTGGATCAAGAGGTCGACGCTGAGGGCCATGTCGTCAAACAGGGTCAGGATTACTACCTCAAGCCGATGAACTGTCCGTTCCACATCCTCGTATACCGCTCACAGGCGCGCAGTTACCGCGATCTGCCGATGCGACTGTTCGAGTTCGGTTCGGTCTATCGCTACGAGAAGAGCGGGGTTCTGCACGGTCTGACTCGTGTTCGCGGCATGACCCAGGACGACGCGCACCTATTCGTTACGCCAGATCAGATGGAGCAAGAGCTCACCAACGTACTTAACTTCGTCCTCGGACTACTGCGCGACTACGGTCTCGACGACTTCTATCTCGAACTATCGACCCGCGAGGAGGGCAACCCAAAGTTCGTTGGCTCAGATGAGATTTGGGAGCGGGCTACCTCGACACTTGCCAAGGTTGCTACGGATTCAGGGCTCGAGCTCGTGCCGGATCCAGGTGGCGCGGCTTTCTACGGACCTAAAATCTCGGTACAGGCTAGGGATGCGATTGGGCGCACTTGGCAGATGTCGACTATCCAGCTCGACTTCAACCTGCCAGAACGTTTCGACATCGAGTATGCGGCTGCCGATGGCACCAGACAGCGTCCGGTGATGATTCACCGAGCCTTGTTTGGCTCCGTCGAGAGATTTTTTGGCGTACTTACCGAGCACTACGCGGGCCATTTCCCGCCATGGTTGGCTCCGGTGCAGGTTGTCGGCGTTCCGGTCGCGAACGAGTTTGTCGATTACCTCGACTCGATTGCTGAACGACTTCGTGCGGCTGGGGTTCGAGTGTCCGTAGACGCAAGCGACGATCGCATGCAGAAGAAGATCCTCAATCACACCAAGGCAAAAGTCCCATTCATGCTGATTGCGGGTGGCCAAGACCGCGACAACGGCGCAGTTAGCTTCCGATTCCGCGACGGCAGCCAAGAGAATGGCATTCCTGTCGAGGATGCCATTAGGCGCATCCTCGAGGCCATCGAAACCAAGGCTCAGGTCTAGTTGTGGACGAGCTGACTCCCGCGCACGAGCTCCCTGGGGTTCCGAATGGGTTTCAGCATCTATGGACCCCTCACCGTCTGGTTTACATTCAGCACGGGCAGCAACCCGAGCGAGAAGTTTGTCCTTTCTGTCTCGGGCCGCAAAAAGCCGATGAGGTCTCGCTAATTGTCAGGCGGGGTGAAACAGCATTCGCCGTGCTGAATCTGTATCCCTACAACTCGGGCCACATCCTCATTTGTCCCTATCGTCACATCGCGACTTATGACCAGGCGACCGAGGCAGAAGTTGCCGAGATCGGCTTGCTGACTCAGCAAGCGATGCAAGTTCTTAGGGATGTGTCGCGCGCACACGGGTTCAACATTGGAATGAATCAGGGTGAGGTTGCCGGCGCGGGCATTGCTGGGCACCTACATCAGCACATTGTTCCCCGCTGGCGCAACGACGCCAATTTCTTTCCCATCATCGCTGAGACCAAGGCTCTTCCGCGCTTGCTGGGTGAGGTCCAAGCCGAAGTCTCCGCTGGCTGGGAACGACTCTTTCCGAGGGCTTAGACTATTGGCATGACCGAAGTCAACAAGCCAACTAC
>CAYTNT010000112.1:0-2434 GCA_964439235.1 uncultured Rhodoluna sp.
ACGTCGGGCCCGTGCTCGTCAACGGCATCCAGCGTCGCGTCATAGCTGGTCGCCTCGGCGATGACCGCTACTCCCACCACGCGCTCGAGGATCGCGCGAACCCCAACGCGAGTGATCACGTTGCGGTCGGCGACCACCACGCGGGTCTTTGCATTTGGCATGCGGCGACCGAGTGGCACGTCAGGGCGGGCGTCTCTGTCCATGGCTTGAATGTACCTAACTACCTATCCATTTGGCTAGGGGTCTACCTAACCATTCTGATTGCTTGCGGACAGTCCGTGCCAGTCGTGTCTCAGTTGTTATCAAATCAGAATAATTTTCGAATTGTCGAAAGATCGTGGCAACGGTGCCACACGACGAAAGGAAAGAAATGGCAGTTTACGCACAGCCAGGTCAAGCAGGCTCAGTAATGGATTTCAAGCCTCGCTACGACCACTGGATCGGCGGACAGTATGTAGCTCCATCATCCGGTCAGTATTTCGAGAACGTGACCCCGGTTACCGGACGCGTTTTCTGTGAGGTCGCCCGCGGCAACGCTGACGACATCGAGAAGGCCCTGGATGCGGCCCACGCAGCATTCAAGACCTGGCGCCACACCTCGGTTACCGAGCGCGCCAACATCCTGCTGAAAATTGCAGATCGCATGGAGGCCAACCTCGAGAAGATCGCGGTTGCCGAAACTTGGGAGAACGGAAAGCCAGTTCGCGAGACCCTCGCAGCTGACATCCCGCTGGCAATCGACCACTTCCGCTACTTTGCTGGCGCACTGCGCGCACAGGAAGGCACCCTGGGTGAGCTGGATGCCGACACCGTCGCCTACCACTTCCACGAGCCACTGGGTGTTGTCGCACAGATCATCCCTTGGAACTTCCCAATCCTGATGGCAGCTTGGAAGCTTGCTCCGGCGATTGCCGCAGGTAACTGTGTAATCCTCAAGCCAGCCGAGCAGACTCCTGTCTCGATCATGTACGTGAACGAGCTCATCGCCGACCTGCTTCCTCCAGGCGTATTGAACATCGTGAACGGTTTCGGTGTTGAGGCCGGCAAGCCTCTGGCTCAGTCGCGTCGCATCGCGAAGGTTGCGTTCACCGGTGAGACCACAACCGGTCGCCTGATCATGCAGTATGCAGCCGACAACATCATCCCTGTCACTCTCGAACTTGGTGGAAAGTCACCAAACATCTTCTTCCGTGACATTGCGGCAGCCGATGACGCTTTCTACGACAAGTGCCAAGAGGGCTTCACCATGTTCGCGCTGAACCAGGGTGAGGTTTGCACCTGTCCTTCGCGCGCACTCATCGACGCACCGATCTATGACAAGTTCTTGAACGACTGCATCGAGCGCACCAAGAAGGTAATCCAGGGCAACCCACTCGACACCGCAACCATGATTGGTGCACAGGCGTCGAACGAGCAGCTCGAGAAGATCCTGAGCTACATCGAGATCGGCAAGGCCGAAGGTGCCAAGCTGCTTCTAGGTGGCAAGCGCGCCGACCTCGGTGGCGACCTCTCGGGCGGCTTCTACATCGAGCCAACCATCTTCGAGGGCACCAACAACATGAGGATCTTCCAGGAGGAAATCTTCGGTCCGGTTGTTTCGGTCGCCAAGTTCGATGGCTGGGACCAGGCGATGGAGATTGCCAACGACACCCTCTACGGTCTCGGCTCAGGCGTTTGGACCCGCGACATCAACACCGCATACCGTGCGGGTCGCGAGATCCAGGCCGGACGCGTTTGGACCAACTGCTACCACGCATACCCAGCACACGCTGCGTTCGGTGGCTACAAGTCATCGGGCATCGGTCGCGAGACCCACAAGATGATGCTCGACCACTACCAGCAGACCAAGAACCTTTTGGTCAGCTACTCACCTAACAAGCTCGGCTTCTTCTAAACCGAATAGTCGATCCAGTAGGTGGATGAAGGCCAGGAGGCGAGTCGTTTCGGCGGCTCGCCTCTTCGGCATTCGAGGCTCGACCCTTTGGAGTTCGAGGCTCGACCCCTTGGCGTTCGAAAGGTAATCTCAAAGCATGAACACTGCGACTTCGATGCCAACTCGGGTTGACTTCAGCCCGGCAGCTTGCGACCTGTTGCGCAAGCTCTATGCCATTCACGGCAAGCCGTTCATGTTTCACCAATCAGGCGGATGCTGTGATGGCTCATCGCCAATGTGCTACGAGGCCGGTGAATTTCGGGTCGGCCCATCCGACGTTCTAATGCAGGTCATCGAGGTCGACGGGGTTCCCGAACCTATCAAGTTCTACATGTCGCTCGAGCAGTTCGAATACTGGCGACACACGCACCTCACCATCGATGTTGTGCCCGGTCGTGGATCCGGGTTCAGCATGGAGTCGCCAGAGGGCGTGCGCTTTCTGACCCGCTCAAGGCTTTTCACCGACGAAGAGGCCGCCGCGCTTGCAACCGCACCCGTTCT
>CAYTNT010000113.1:0-2375 GCA_964439235.1 uncultured Rhodoluna sp.
GTCGGCGAGGTTAAGGACTCGACTAGGCGCTAGGCCACTTGCCGCGCTGGTACTGGATCGGCCATTCGACCTCGACACCCAGCTCGTTCGCCGCCCGAAGCGGCCAGTATGGATCGCGTAGTTCGGCTCGTCCGAGCATGATGACATCTACGAGTCCGGCCTGCAGAATCTCTTCTGCCTGCCGGGCATCCGTGATTTGGCCAACGGCCGAAACCGGGGCATCTACTTGCTCTGCAACGAACTCCGATAGCGGCACCTGATAGCCCGGGCCGCTTGGAATCTTTACTCCGGTAATCAAACCGCCGCTCGAGATGTCGAACAGGTCGACCCCGAGTTCGGCTGCCCAACCCGCGACGGTCGCGGTCTGCTGTTGATCCCACCCGTCTTCGCGGTAGTCGGTAGCAGAGAAGCGAATCATCAACGGCATTCCCGATGGAATGACTTTGCGGATCTCGCGAACCGTGTCCAGCAGCAGACGAGCGCGGTTCTCTAGCGAGCCCCCGTAAACGTCGGCTCTCTTGTTGCTGATCGGCGAGAGGAACTGGTGCATGAGATACCCGTGCGCGGCATGGATCTCAATCGCATCGAAACCCGCATCCACTGATCGTTTCGCTGCTGCTGCGAATTGCAACGGAATCTGAGCTACCTCATCGGTGCTCAACTCGCGCGGAGCGGCGTATCCCTCGAATGCCTCGCTGGTTGCCGAAATGGTCTGCCAACCACCCTCGCTCAGTGCAACCGCTCCGCTGCCCGATTGAGCGCGGTGAGTGGATGCCTTGCGGCCGGCGTGAGCCAGCTGGATCGCGGATGCCGCACCGCCAGCGCGAATCGCCTCGGTAACCGGACGCCAGGCTTTGACCTGCTCGTCGTTCCAGATTCCGGTACACCACGGGGTGATTCGTCCATCAGCGGTTACCGACGTCGCTTCGACCATCACTAGGCCCGCGCCGCCGTAAGCACGCGAGCCATAATGCACAACGTGGAAGCTGTTCACCACGCCGTCGCGGCCCTCGCACGAATACATGCACATCGGGGCAACCCAGGCGCGGTTCTTTACCTTGAGGTCGCGTATCTGAATTGAATCAAACAGCAATCTAGTTCTCCAACTTCTTCGACATCGCCTTCGCAAAAGGCATCCCGATGACGACAATCGCAAACAGAACGGCTCCGGTTAGCAGTGCGCGCTCTAGCGGTAGCCACTGGTTCAAGAGGCCGATCAGTGCTGGTCCGGCCATCAATCCGACGTAAACCAGACCAACCACCTTGGCCATGTTTCGGCCCTGGTGAGTTGGGTTGCCGACGTTTCCAGCAAGGGCAAAGAACTGCGGAATCACTGCTGATACACCGATGCCGGCGATTGCCCAACCGACGAGCGACTGTGGCACGTTGTCGCTCAGAAGTGCGATTAGGTAGCCCGAGCCGCTGATCGCTGAACCCCACTGAATTACTGTGATTCGGTCAAATCGGTCGACGATCCGGTCACCAATTAGACGCATGATGCCCATCGCGAGGCTGATTCCGATGACCGCACCCGCGGCGACCGATTCGGTTGCGCCGAGGGTCGAGTGCAGATGCAGCGCCGACCAGTCGACCGCGGTTCCCTCGCCGATTCCAGCTGACGTGGCGAGCACGCCGAGCAGCAAAACGTAGGGCAGGTAGCGGCGGTTCTCGGTCGCGTGTTCTTTGGCTTCGGCCTTGTTTTCGGGTTGCACCGAAGGCGAGTTCGGCAGCAGCCAGAACCTGAGGGCAATCGATGCGAGAACTACAGCAGCGCCGTAAATGCTGAGCGTGATAGAGGCATCCCACTCGACTCTTAGGGTTGCGAAGCCAATCGCGGCACCACCGAGGCCACCGAAGCTCCACATCGCGTGGAATAGCGTGAAGATCGTCTTATTGAACTTGCGCTCGACCTCGACGCTGTGGGCGTTCATGGTGACATCCATGGTTCCCATAAAGAAACCGAATGCCAGCACCGATAGCGCCAGCATCAAGACTGAGGTTGAGACACCGATCGATAGCGTGGCTAGGCCGAGCATCGCGCCACCCAGCCAAGTGCCGGTGCGACTGCCATAGCGGTCAATCATCGGGCCGACCACTTGCATCGCGGCAAATGCGCCGACACCGAACAGCAGCATGATCCAGCTCATTTGGGTGTGGGTCAGGCCGAACTTCTTCTCGAACTGCGCGATGTGGACCGCCCACAGCGCATAGGCCGCCCCGCCGAATGCGAAGAAGCCGAAGAGCGCGAGCTGCGCGCGACGCACCGATAGCGGCAGATCCCGTCGGCGCAACTTTGGTTCGGTCATAACGCCAGCCTAAGGCTCGGGTAGCGTGTACCTGTGCAGAGTTCAGCAGGTTTCGAGCGCGGGGCGGGT
>CAYTNT010000114.1:0-2366 GCA_964439235.1 uncultured Rhodoluna sp.
CGAGGTTCTTGGCATCGACATTGTGCACGCTGTTGAGTTCTCAAGGATCGGATGCTTCTGGGAGCTCCCTTTTCGGGGGAAGGCCTCCAGAGCAACTTCACTAACTTACCACGAATCCGGAACTTGTCAAATCTGACATGCCCACGAATTTCTCGGTGGAAGTTCAACCATAGTCAACGAAGCAACTCCCGTAAAGGGGCTACCTGAAGGTTTTTGGTTGGTGGCTCTTGAACCGGGGATCCAATCGGATTCCGCTGCGGTTTTGGGCAACGAATAGATACATTACGCAAAGGTAACGGCCGTGTCAAATCGAAACGGGGGTTTTGCCGAAAAAGTTCAAAAGCCCCTGCAATCGCAGGGGCTTTGAGGTGCTTCGGGCGCGACCAACTATGCCAAAAACAGAGCGGCCAGGGTCTTCTTGCCGCGGCGCAGGACTGCAAACCTGTCGTGCAGCAACGCATCCTGCACCGAGCCCCAGGTCGCGAGCTCGTCGTCGATCTTGACGTTGTTGAGGTACACGCCACCCTCGGCGATGGCGCGACGGCCGGCCGAGATGCTGGTCACGAGGCCGGTGTCGCAAAGCAGTTGCGCGATAGGCGCATCCTTGCCCGCTGTGGCAGACGGCAGCTCGGCTAGCGCGGATTCGAGGGTCGGGGCGTCGAGCAGGGCTAGTTCACCTTGTCCGAATAGTGCCGAGGATGCGTCAATTGCAGCCTGGGCAGCCTCTGGCGAGTGAACCAGAGCCGTGACTTCGAACGCGAGGCGTTTCTGGGCGGCGCGCTTGAACGGAGCCTCGGCGGTTTCGGCCTCGAGCTGCTCGATCTCGGCACGAGTCAGGAACGTGAAGACCTTTAGTCGGTCGATCACGTCGGCGTCATCGACGTTCAGCCAGAACTGGTAGAAGGCATAAGGGCTGGTGAATTCGGAGTCGAGCCAAATTGCATTGCCCTCAGACTTGCCAAACTTCTTGCCGTCGCGATTGGTGATCAGCGGGGTCGCCAGGATGTGCGCGGAGCCACCCTCGACCTTGCGAATGAGGTCGGTGCCCGAGGTCAGGTTGCCCCATTGGTCGGAACCGCCAGTCTGCAGGATGCAGTTGTAGCGGCGGAACAGTTCGAGGAAGTCGTAACCCTGCAGGATCTGGTACGAAAACTCGGTGTACGAGATGCCGTGCTCGGAGTTGAGGCGCGCGCTGACGGCATCCTTGGAAAGCATCGTGCCGACACGGAAGTGCTTGCCGATGTCGCGTAGGAAGTCGATTGCGCTGAGCGGAGCTGTCCAGTCGAGGTTGTTGACCATGCGAACGGCGTTTGAGCCCTCGGCAGACAAGAAACGCTGAGCCTGGTGGCCGAGTCGCTCGACCCATTCGGCAACGGTTTCTTTCGAGTTCAGGGTGCGCTCGGCGGTCGGACGAGGATCTCCGACCAGGCCGGTAGAGCCGCCGATCAGGGCGAGCGGCTTGTGGCCCGCGAGCTGCAGGCGGCGCATGGTGAGCAACTGAACTAGGTTGCCGAGGTGCAGACTCGGAGCGGTCGGGTCGAATCCGCAGTAGTAAGTGATTGGGCCTTGCGCGAGTGCCTCACGAAGCGCGGCTTCATCAGTCGACAGCGCCACCAGGCCGCGCCACTTGAGCTCATCGATGATGTCGGCGAACGACGGATCGTTCGCCTGGGTGCGCAGAAACTCTGGAGTCGCCACTTAGTTACCTGCCTTAGGGGCAATCTTGCGAAGCGCGGCAATTTGCTCGAGCACTCGAGGCAAAGCTGTTCCACCAGCACCTGCGCGGGCTTTGATTGAGCCGCCAACCGAAAGCACGTCGCGAACGTCTGGGGTCAGGTGAACCGAGATGGCTGCCATGTCGGCATCCGGCACCTCGTGAAGTTCGATGCCGCGCTGCTCGCACAGGGCAACCATCTTGCCGGTGATCTCGTGAGCCTCACGGAACGGAATGCGCTTCTTGACCAGCCACTCTGCGATGTCGGTAGCCAGCGAGAAGCCGGCAGGGGCCAGCATCTCGAGTCGAGTCTTGTTGAACTGCATGGTCGCTACCATGCCGTTGAACGCTGGCAGCAAGACGGTGAGCGTGTCCACCATGTCGAAGACCGGTTCTTTGTCTTCTTGCAGATCGCGGTTGTAGGCCAGTGGCAAACCCTTGAGAGTCGCAAGCAGGCCGGTCAGGTCACCGATTAGGCGACCAGCCTTGCCGCGAGCTAGTTCTGCGATGTCCGGGTTCTTCTTCTGCGGCATGATGCTCGAACCGGTCGAATAACTGTCGCTCAACTTGATGTAGTCAAATTCTGCGGATGCCCAGATGATGATTTCTTCGCTGAACCGGCTGAGGTTGATTCCGATCAGGCTGGCGATGA
>CAYTNT010000115.1:0-2362 GCA_964439235.1 uncultured Rhodoluna sp.
ACGTAGTTGAACATGATGGTCAGGATGACCTCGTTCGCGCCAGTGGTTGCCTTCAAGAATCCGACCAGCGCACCGAACAGCGCACCACCCAAGATTCCGGCCAGAACCGCAATAGGAAAGTGCAGACCCCAAGGCAGTTCGAGGTTCAGGCCAATCCAGCCGGCGAACATCGCACCGAAGATGATCTGACCAGGAGCACCGATGTTGAACAGACCCGAGCGGAAAGCAACAGCCAAGCCAAGACCGGCGAGGGTGATCGGGGTCGCATAGGCCAAGGTTTCGGTCAGTGGCTTGAATTGGCCAACCAGGTCATCTGCCTTGAAGTTCCAAATTGCACCGCGGAACATCGCCTCGTACGCGCCGTAAATCGAGTTCCACAGCGCAGACAAGAAGTCAGTCGGGCGGGCCGCCAGATACCCGGCGGTGGTTTGGACATCCTCGTTGGCCGCAGCAATCAGGATGCCGCCAATCAGGAACGATGCCACAACGGCAAGCACCGTCAGCCAACCGTTCGAATTGAAAATCTCAGAGACTAGCTTTTTGCCGTCCAGCTTTTTCACAGTGCCTTGCTCGCTCACGCCGCCACCTCCTTTACGCTGATTCCGGCCATCATTTGCCCGAGCACCTCGCGCGGAGTGTCTGCCGGAACGATGCCAACAATCTTTCCCTTGTACATAACGGCGATGCGATCGCCGAGTGCGGTTGCCTCATCGAGCTCGGTGGCAACAATCATGACTGGGATGCCCTTATCGCGGGTGGCCACGATCTGCTCGTGCACGAACTCGATCGAGCCCACGTCTAGGCCGCGTGTCGGCTGTGAGGCAACCAGCAAGCGCAACTCGCGCGAGAGTTCGCGGGCCAGAACAACCTTCTGCTGGTTTCCACCCGAGAGCTGGCTTGCGGTCGAGTCGATCGACTGCGAGCGGATGTCGAATTCCTTGCGCTTCTGCTCGGCGAACTCTCGAAGAAAATCGAGACGAAGACTGATGCCCTTGGCAAAAGGCGGGCGGTCGCTGCGGTCTAGCATCAGGTTTTCGGCGATGGTGAATTCGGCAACCAGGCCATCCTCAGTGCGGTCCTCTGGTACGAAGCCAACTCCGAGGTCGAGCACCTGCTTGACGTTCTTGCCAATCAGCTCGCGACCGTCGAGGGAAATCGAACCCGAGGTCTTGCCGTGCATGCCGATGATGGCCTCGGTCAGCTCGGTCTGCCCATTGCCTTGCACACCGGCGATGACCAGGATCTCACCCTCGTGGATATCGAGCGAAATGTCGTCCAGCACCTTGGTGCCAGCAGCGTTCCAAGCCGAGAGATTTCTGACTTGAAAGGATGCCTTGCCCGGCTTGGCAGGTGACTTGCTGACATCGAGGTCAACTGCGCGACCAACCATCATGGATGCCAATTCAGCTGCCGATGAGCTCGGGCTGGCCTCGCCAACAATCTTGCCGAGGCGAATCACTGTGATCTGGTCGGCTACCTCACGCACCTCGCGCAACTTGTGTGTGATGAAGACAATCGCGGTGCCAGCATCGCGAAGCTGACGCATGATGTGCATCAATTCGTCAGTTTCTTGAGGTGTGAGAACCGCGGTTGGCTCATCGAAAATCAAAACCTTGGCATCGCCGATCAGCGCCTTGATGATCTCGACGCGCTGTTGAACACCGACAGGCAGGTCGCCCACCAAGGCATCCGGGTCAATGTCAAAGCCGAACCGGTCTGAAACCTCGCGCACCTTGGCTCGTGCCTGCTCGCGATCGAGGAATCCACCGAACTTGGTTGGCTCGTGACCGAGCATCACATTCTCGGCGACCGTGAAGACGGGAACGAGCATGAAGTGCTGGTGAACCATACCGATTCCCGCGGCCATCGCATCGCCCGGCCCGGCGAAAGAAACTGGCTGGTCGTCCAGCAGGATCTGACCGCCGTCGGGCTGGTATAGGCCGTAAAGAACGTTCATCAGAGTCGACTTGCCGGCACCGTTTTCGCCCAGCAGACAGTGGATTTTGCCCGGTTCAGCGACCAGGTTTACGTTGTCGTTGGCCACCAAGCTGCCGAAGCGTTTGGTGATGCCACGCAGTTCAAGCTTCATTGCTCTCTCGCACTTTTCTAACTCGTCACTCGCTAGCCGGTCGAAACGCTAGCGAAGGTAAAAAGAAGTCTAACCCCGATAAAGAAATCGGGGGCCGCACTTGCGTGCGACCCCCGAGGTTACCGAATGAACGGTATTTGCTTACTTGTCGTACTGCGAGGTAACTACTACGTCACCGGCAATGATCGATGCCTTCAGAGCCTCGAGCTCAGCAGCGATGCCATCTGGGTAGGCAGCGTCGTGCTGTGGCGAGATCTGAACGCCACCGTTCTC
>CAYTNT010000116.1:0-2315 GCA_964439235.1 uncultured Rhodoluna sp.
CCTGCGCAACGTTCAACGCCACACTTGGCCCGAAAAACCAACTTTGCGGCCCGGGCAGGGTTCCGATAACACTCATGGGCGAAAGATTTACTACGGCTTGCGTTATGGCGCATCCCCTCATTTCGAAGGTGAAACTCGATGCGGTAACCGGCTGAATGTTTTCGAAGCGGCAACCGTGGCCCGAACTCCAGATTGTGAAGTCGCTCGCCTCAAGCCCGGTGACAGGCTCGCTAAAGGCAATCGACCCGTTGGCGGATACCTCGCCGCTGCCGGTGGCGAGGTTGAACTCGGTGATCGTCGGGCTCGAAATTGTGGTGATGCGAGCGATGCCGTCTGCGTCATCCACGGCCGGAATCAAATCGACCCGAGCGAACGCCTGATCGTTGACCCAGCTCTGGTTCCAGCCACTCGGAGCCGCATAAACGAACTCGCCCGGCCCCGGCGGAAAACCCCTCATCGCGACCAACCCGTTTGGCAGGTGCTCGATCTGCAAACGCCACTGCGGATTCAGCAGCTCACCCTTCCAGTGCAGGGGTTCACCGCCTGGCCCACTCGCACCTTGAACCTCAAGCCAAACCTGCGCGGCCTCGGGTGGTGCCTGCCAGATGTATGGCTCGTCTGAAACCTCGAAGCTCCAGGTGCAAATCGCACCGTTACAGCTGGGCGTCGGGTCAGCCGGAACCGCCCGCGCCGGAACAACAATCATGAACCCCAACAGGGATGCGCCTGCGGCGACGAGCGACGCAAGTTTCGGCCACCGACGTATGTGTTTTCTGTGTTTCTGCATGCAGCCCAGAAAAGCAATTTGCGGCCAGCCCCGCCGAAGTTATCCACAGAAATGAAAAAGGGCCACACGACTCTCGCCGTGTGACCCCAGAACTTCAGGCCAATTAGTTGCTTTGGCGCTTGGTGTTTTCGGCAATGGCGATGAGAGCAATGCTCGCCTCCAGAGCAACTCTGATGAGAACAATGTAAATGAAAGCGACGACTGGGATTGCAAAGATTGCAACCACATAGACAAGACCAATTGGGGAATTCAGAATACCTCCTGAGTTTCCCAACATGATTAGAGCCAACATCATGCCGAGTACCGATGCGAGCAACACCAGAACAACCGAGATTGCGTACAGCACGGAAGTCACCTGGCGTGTAACGAAGTTTTCGAACTTGAAGTCGAAGAGGCTTTTGAAAAACATAAGTTTCCCCCTAAATAGTTGAGCCGTGGCCAATCGACCACGGCTCAAAAATAGTGCCCGAGGGCATCAAATTAATGGATTAACCCAAACGTGCCTTCAGGTTCTCAGCCAAGGTGGCGATGAACTCGTCGGTGGTCTGGTAGCTCTGACCGCCACCAACCAGAGCAGCCAAGTCCTTGGTCATGTGACCCGACTCGACGGTCTTGATGATGACATCCTCGAGGGTTGCCGCGAACTCGGCAACCTCAGGGGTGCCGTCAATCTTGGCGCGGAACTCGAGCGCACGGGTCCAAGCGAAGATCGACGCGATCGGGTTGGTCGAGGTCTTCTTGCCGGCCTGCCAGTCGCGGTAGTGACGGGTCACGGTGCCGTGAGCTGCCTCAGCCAGAGCGGTCTTGCCGTCAGGAGTGGTGAGAACCGAGGTCATCAGGCCAAGCGAACCGAATCCCTGGGCAACGGTGTCTGACTGAACGTCGCCGTCGTAGTTCTTGCAAGCCCAGACGTAGCCACCCTCCCACTTGAGCGCGGCAGCAACCATGTCGTCGATCAGGCGGTGCTCGTAGGTGATGCCGGCAGCAGCAAACTTGTCGGCATACTCGGCGTCGAAGACCTCCTGGAACGCATCCTTGAATGCGCCGTCATAGGCCTTCAGGATGGTGTTCTTGGTCGACAGGTAGACCGGGTAGTTGCGGCTCAGGCCGTAGTTGAACGAGGCGCGAGCGAAGTCGCGAATCGAGTCCATGTAGTTGTACATACCCATGGCAACGCCACCGTGCTCTGGGTAGTCGGCAACGGTCATGGTCTGTGGCTCGCCACCGTCGGCTGGGGTCCAGGTGATGGTCACGCGACCTGCACCAGGAACCTTGAAGTCGGTCGCCTTGTACTGGTCACCGTGAGCGTGACGGCCGATGACGATCGGCTTGGTCCAGCCTGGCACCAGACGAGGAACGTTCGAGATGATGATTGGCTCGCGGAACACGACACCGTCGAGGATGTTACGGATAGTGCCGTTAGGCGACTTCCACATCTTCTTCAGGCCGAACTCCTTGACGCGTGCCTCGTCAGGGGTGATGGTCGCGCACTTCACGCCGACGCCGTGCTTCTTGATTGCGTTAGCGG
>CAYTNT010000117.1:0-2243 GCA_964439235.1 uncultured Rhodoluna sp.
TCGGTTTCACGTGTTGGTGGTGCTGCACAGGTCAAGGGCATCAAGAAGGTTTCGGGAACCCTGAAGCTTGAGCTCGCTCAGTACCGCTCGCTTGAGGCTTTCGCGATGTTCGCATCCGACCTGGATGCCGCTTCGCGTCAGCAGCTGGCCCGCGGTGCTCGCCTGATGGAGCTTCTCAAGCAGCCTCAGTACTCGCCATACCCTGTCGAGGAGCAGACCGTTTCGATCTGGGCTGGTACCACCGGCAAGCTGGATGAGGTTCCAGTCGAGGATGTGCTTCGCTTCGAGGCCGAGCTTCTCGACTACCTGCGTCGCAACACCAAGGTTCTTACTACCATCCGCGAGACCAACAACCTCGACGACGACACCATCGCAACCCTCGAGAAGGCCGTCATCAAGTTCAAGAAGGGCTTCACCACCTCAGCCGGTGGATCGCTCAACTCATCGGCGACCGCCGAGGCACTGGATGACGAAGATGTCGAGCAGGAAAAGATCGTAAAGGGCAAGCGCAAGAAGTAATTCTTGCCGACCTAATCCGATTCGACAGACCAACAGAAAGCTAGGAAAGACATGGGAGCGCAACTTCGGGTCTATAGGCAGAAAATCAAGTCTGCCCAGACGACCAAGAAGATCACTCGCGCCATGGAGCTGATCTCGGCATCGCGCATCTACAAGGCACAGCAGCGCGTTGCGGCATCAACCCCATACTCGCGAGCAGTGACCCGCGCGGTGTCTGCAGTGGCAACCTACTCGAACGTAGACCACCCGCTAACCACCGAGCCGGCTCGCATCGACCGCGCCGCGATCGTGATTTTCACCTCTGACCGCGGTCTGGCAGGTGCATTCTCATCGAGCGTCCTCAAGGAAGCCGACTCGCTTGCCGCTCTCCTCAAGGAGCAGGGCAAGGATGTCGTCTACTACCTGGTCGGTCGCAAGGCCGTGAGCTACTTCAGCTTCCGTCGTCGCGAGTCGATTCGTCAGTGGATTGGTGGCACCGACCTTCCTGAGTTCGAAACCGCCAAGGAGGTCGGCGACGCAGTTGTCGAGGCCTTCATGAAGTCTTCGGCTCAGGGTGGTGTCGATGAGATTCACATCGTCTACAACCGCTTCGTGTCGATGATCTCGCAGGTTCCAGAGGTCGTGCGTCTTCTACCTCTCGAAATCGTCGAGGGTGTCGAAGAGCCGGGTTCGGGCGAGGTTTACCCGCTTTACGAGTTCGAGCCGGATGCCAGCAAGGTGCTTGACGCGCTTCTGCCGGTTTACATCGAGAGCCGAATCTTCAATGCGATGCTTCAGTCGGCAGCGTCAGAGCACGCAGCACGTCAGAAGGCCATGAAGTCGGCTACCGACAACGCAGAGAAGTTGATTTTGAACTACACCCGACTGAGCAACAGCGCTCGTCAGGCAGAAATTACCCAGCAGATTTCCGAAATCGTTGGTGGAGCCGATGCACTGGCTTCCGCAGGCGACGAGGACTAAGAGAAGGAAAGAGACATGGCCGAGACCAAGAAGAAGGCTGCGCCTAAGGCTCCTGCAAAGGCGGCTGCCAAGCCTGCAGCTAAGGCTGCACCAAAGGCCGCTGCGATCAAGCCAGGTGGCGTTGGTCGTATTGCCCGCGTTACCGGTCCAGTGGTTGACATCGAGTTCCCACACGATGCGATTCCTGAGATCTACAACGCACTCACCACAGTGATCGACCTGAACGGTGAGAAGAGCACTCTTACCCTCGAGGTCGCTCAGCACCTCGGTGACGACCTGGTACGCGCTATCGCGCTGAAGCCAACCGATGGTCTGGTACGCGGTGGTCTGGTTCAGGACACCGGCGCACCTATCTCGGTTCCAGTCGGTGACGTCACCAAGGGCCGCGTTTTCAACGTGGTTGGTGAGGTTCTCAACGGCAAGCCTGGCGAGAAGATCGTGGTCAACGAGACTTGGCCGATTCACCGCCAGCCTCCTTCATTCGACCAGCTCGAGTCGAAGACCCAGATGTTCGAGACCGGTATCAAGTCGATCGACCTTCTTACCCCTTACGTACAGGGTGGAAAGATTGGTCTGTTCGGTGGTGCTGGTGTTGGTAAGACCGTTCTGATCCAGGAAATGATCTACCGCGTGGCAGAAGACCACGACGGTGTATCGGTGTTCGCCGGTGTTGGTGAGCGCACCCGTGAGGGTAACGACCTGATCGACGAAATGACCGAGTCGGGTGTTATCGACAAGACCGCACTCGTGTTCGGTCAGATGGA
>CAYTNT010000118.1:0-2239 GCA_964439235.1 uncultured Rhodoluna sp.
CCTCTGGGTATCGAGTGATCTGGGCTGCGGTTGCGTCGGCTAGGTACTCGCGCTGGCGTGAAACCGCAGCCGAAACCAGCGGGCCGATAAGCCAGGCAACAATCGAGGCCACGATGCCGATCAGAATCAGAACCAAACCAATCGCGCCTGAATCCTTGTTATCTCTGCTGCCGTGGCTGGCAAAGAAGGATGCACGAATCGCAAAGTCAGCCAGGATGCCAATTGCACTCACCAAACCGAACACGATCGTGGACACCCTGATGTCGTAATTCTTTACGTGCCCCATCTCGTGCGCCATAACGCCTTCGAGCTCTTGGTCATCCATGATTGCCAGTAGACCCGTGGTCGCCGCCACAACCGCGTTCTTCGGGTCGCGGCCGGTCGCGAATGCGTTCGGAGCTGGATCTTGGATGATGTAGACCTTTGGCATTGGCATGCCCTGGCTGATCGAAATGTTCTCGACGATTCGCCAGAGGCGTGGGTTGTCTTTGGCCTGGATCTGCACCGCACCGCTCATCGCCACAGCGAACTTGGCGGCAAACCAGTACTGAATCAGGGCATAAACCAGAACGAACGCGATGATCATCACCGCGCTAGAGCCGTTGCCCGAGGCCACGCCCCACCAGTAGGCGAGGCCGCCGATTAGAGCAACGAAAAGCCCTACGATGATTACCGTGTTGCGCTTATTCGCCGCTATAGCCGAATACATCTGTGTTCCTAGAAGGTGTTTGGTGTTGGGTTAGAACTTGACCTGAGGCGGTTCCTGAATCGCGGCTGGGTCTTCGACCTCGAAGAACTCGCGGGCCTTGATCTTGCCGTTCTTGAAAATCACATTCTGCGGGAACTGCTCTAGCTTGGTGTTCAATTCGCTGACGCCACCGTTATAGAAGCGGCGAGCCGACATGACCTTGTTTTCGGTGTCGGTGAGCTCTTGCTGCAGCGCAAGGAAGTTCTGGTTTGCCTGCAGTTGCGGGTATGCCTCGGCGACCGCAAAGAGGCTCTTCAGGGCGCCGGCGAACTCACCTTCAGCCGCGGCTGCCTGAGCCGGGTGCTCAAGCACCTGCGGCGAAACAGTTGCGGCACGGGCTGCAGTGACACGCTCGAATACCTCGCGCTCATGGGTCGCATAAGCCTTCACAGTCTCGATCAGGTTAGGAATCAAGTCGGCGCGACGCTTGAGCTGAATAGTGATGTCGCTCCAGGCCTCGCTAACGCGAACGTTGAGGCGCACAAGGCTGTTATAGGTGCTCCAGAAGTAGATGACGACGATGAGCGCTACGACGATAAGAATGATTGGCAGGATGTCCATGACTCAATGCTAAGTCGTGGCAGCGACAATTTGGCTGGCTCGATGCTGTGAGTTTGCTGGGTTATTTCTGCGCGCAAATGCTTCGATGTCTGAGCCCGTTGTTAGGCTCATCCAAACAATCTCGTTGGCAAAAACTTGGAGGGTTGCCTTGAAAATCACCTCGATCAAACGCATGTCAGCGACGCTGGCATCGCTGGCCATTGTCTCGGCCATGTTGACCGCCTGCAGCTCAGCAAGCCCAGTGCAAATGGATGCGTACCGCGCACAAACCATCGAGTGGCAAAGCTGTGACCCGAGCTGGCTGTTGCCAACAGACCGACAGTCAGATCTGTTCAAGAACGGTGAGACCGACTGCGCCACCATGCTGGCTCCGGCTAGATACGACGTTTCAAGTGATGCACCCGACTACGCGATTGCCATGACTCGTATGCGTGCAACCGGCGAGCGCATGGGCACACTGTTCATCAACCCAGGCGGCCCTGGCCAGTCGGGCATCGAACAGGTTCAGTGGATCAATATCCCAACTGAGGTTATGAAACACTTCGATATCGTCGGTTTCGATCCTCGCGGGGTGAATCTTTCGGATTTCGAGGACGGTTCCGAAATCAAGTGTGACAACGAAACCGACTACGTGACCTACTGGGCCGAAGAGATGTCTCCAGCCAACGAATCCGAGTTGCAGATCGGAATCGAGCTCTCAGATGCTCACATCGAAAAGTGCGTCGCCGACAACCCCCATTGGTACACGATGTCAACCGCGAACGTTGTCGAAGACCTCGAATTGATGCGCCTAACAGTCACCGGCGATCAGCCGCTCAACTTCTTGGGCAGCTCGTACGGCACCACGATTGCGGCCGCCTACGTGTCGACGTACCCCCAGAACGTGGGCAAAGTTATCCTCGACAGCCCCACCTCGACTGACCCGTTCAA
>CAYTNT010000119.1:0-2222 GCA_964439235.1 uncultured Rhodoluna sp.
ACCTCTTCGAGCACGGTGCGCAGTTGCTCGTCGGTTGCGTCTGGGGCACCGATCAGAAGATTCTGGCGAATCGAGCCGGCCAGTACCGGGGCATCCTGTTCGACATAGCCGATCTGTGAGCGCAGGTACTCGCGGCTCAGAATCTTGGCTGGAATACCGCCGAGCAGAATCTCGCCCGATGTCGGCTCATAGAAGCGTTCGATCAGGCTGAATGCGGTCGACTTGCCAGACCCTGAAGGGCCAACAATGGCAACGCGAGTGCCGCGCTGCACCTTGAACGAGACACCCTGCAGCACCGGAGCGTTTGGCTCGGGAAGGTTGCCCTCTGCGTCGGGAACCGGGGCGTAGGCGAAGCTGACGTCCTTGAACTCGATGGCGATTTCGGCAGCGCCGACTGGGGTTTCGGCAGCGCTAACTTCAGTTGCGCTGGTCGCATCCTTCTTGCTACCCCGGGCGGCCTCGTCATCGTTTTCGAGCGGCAGATCAAGAATCTGCTGGATGCGTGCGAGCGCGCCCAGGGCCGACTGAACTGCGCTGTATGCGCCGAAAGCCTGGCCCAACGGGCGAACCATCAAGAACATCAGCAAGATAAACGTGACCAGGTTGGCGACGCTGGTTTCGCCAGCGGCAACGCGGTAGCCGCCAACGCCGAGCACCACGATGAAAGCACCGTTCGCGGCGAGGCCTGCAATCGGTGTGACGTATGCGTTCAGTCGCGCAATCTTCACGCCCTGCTTGTATGCGTTTTCGGCATCGTTGGTTATAGCCTCAGACTCGCGTGCCTCGGCTCGCGCCGCGCGAATCGTGCGAACGGCCGAAAGCGCACGCTCAACGGCCGCCGCCATGTCTCCGACTCGTTCCTGCGCCTTTGTGGTAGCAGTTTTGATTTGGCGGCTGGTGATGCCAATCGCGGCGACCGCGATGGCGATCATCACGAGAGTCAGACCGAGAAGCAGCGGGTCGATAATCGCCATCGCAACCATCGAACCGACGAAGATCAGGATGCCGCCGGCGGCATCCACGAGTCCTTGGGTGAGCACCGCGCGAAGCAGCGTGGTGTCGCTGCCGACTCGTGAGACCAGGTCTCCGGTGCGACGCAGGTCGTACTCGACAATCGGCAGACGAAGCAGGCGGGTGGCAAGTTTGCGTCGGGCCGAAAGCACCACACCCTCGCCGGCTCGGGCAAGCACGAAGTACATCCAACCGCTGGTGACCGCGCTGGCGATCACGATCGCAACCAGGGCGATCACGATCCAGAGCACATCCTGCTCGGCCTGAACCGCGCTGATTACCTGACCGACAACCAGCGGCTGTGCAAGGCTGACCGCTGCGCCGACAATCGACAGCACGACCGCAAGGTAGAGAGTTGGCTTGTGCTCGAGCAGGTACGGCCAAAGCTGCTTGAACTTTGCCTTTGGTCCGTCGTTCTTGGCGGTCTGCGCTGCGCGATCGCGGCGGCTTGGCCTCATCATGCTCATGACTGGGTTAACTCTTTTCTTCGAGCATCGGATTCCCGAGGATGCGTTCATTCAACAAGAAGTTGATCTCTTGAAGACTAAGCGCCTCGGTGTAAGCGGTGTTGCGATAAAACCTGGAGAAGTCGACCGACTGCAACGCGTCGAGGGCTTGTGGGTGAAGCAGTTTCAAGAACATCTGGGTCGAGTTCGGCTTGCGCGCGAACTCGGTTCGAACCTTGCCGCAGTTGAAGCCGAACACGTCTAGCGCGATGTCGGCATCCTCGGGATTTGTTTTCTCGATGAGATTCATGTCGCGCACGCGGTAAATCGGTCGCAGTTCGTTGGGGTCGCGTCGCCAAATCTGGAAACACGTGTTCAGTCGCAGCTGCTGGCCCAGCTTCTGGCCCTGGTCGTCGACGTAATCAACCTGAATGTCGTGGTCGCCAACAAGATGAAATCGTCGATCGAGCCTGTTGAGCACCGACCATTTGCGCCAAGACCTTGGAACCACGAACGCGATGTATTCGCAGTGGTCGGCGGCCTTGTTGAAGAACGGAATGCTCAGCGAATTATTGCGGCCGAATGGCGGGTTGCTGAGCGCAATCGCATCCCTCAATTCGAGTTTCTGAGCTAGGAAATCACCTTCGCTGACGCCATCAAATTTGGGGTCAATATCAAAACTGATCACGTCAGACGCACCAGCCGCGATTGCCGCCTTGATGAACGCGCCGGTGCCACCTGCGGGCTCGAGCACGGTTCTGCCAG
>CAYTNT010000120.1:0-2220 GCA_964439235.1 uncultured Rhodoluna sp.
TCGCCGAGTTTCAGCAGTACGAACAGGCTGCAGAGCATGTTGAAAAACTCGTCGCCAACAACTTTCCGCCAAGTGCAATCGCAATCGTTGGCAAGGATTTGCGCTCGGTTGAGCGGGTGCGCGGCAAGCTCACCTATTCACGCGTTGCAATGACCGGAGCCCTAACCGGGTCGTGGCTGGGCCTTATCGTGGGTTTCATCTTCGGCGCCAGCATTCCGAGCGTGGATGCCTCTGCGGCGGGCGGAACCGGCTCGTTGATTTCGGCAGTGATCATCGGTGCCGGAATCGGCATGCTCTGGACTGTCATTCGCTACTCCATGAGCAAGAACAAGCGCGGCTTCCTGAGCCAGTCGCAGGTCATCGCGTCGCTGTATCAGGTTCAGGTGCCGTCAACCTTGGTTAGCGCAGCCAACGAGGCGATTATCAAGGCCAACACCGCAAAGGCGGCGGATGCGTCGAACGCATCCAAGTAGCCGCTAGTTCGAACTAGAGAAACTTAGCGAGCCAGGCTTCGACGTCCTCGCTCTTGCGAGGCAGCGCGGCGGTGAGGTTTTCGACTCCGGTTTCGGTGACCAGCACATCATCTTCGATGCGCACTCCGATGCCGCGGAACTCTGCAGGCACCAGAAGGTCATCCGGCTGAAAGTACAGACCGGGTTCAATCGTGAAGACCATGCCCGGCTGCAGTTCGGCGTCCAGGTACATCTCGCGACGGGCCTGTGCGCAGTCGTGAACGTCTAGTCCAAGGTGGTGACTGGTGCCGTGAACCATCCAGCGGCGGTGGAACTGCTTATCTGCCTGCAGCGACTCTTCTGCGCTGAACGGCAGCAGACCCCAACCCGCGGTCTTGGCTGCGATCACCTGCATGGCGGCAGCGTGAATCTCGCGGAACTTTACGCCAGGCTTGGCTGCTGCGAAGGCCGCATCCGCAGCTTCGCGAACCGCCTCGTAAATCTCGCGCTGAACATCGGTGAACCGACCCGAAACCGGAATCGTGCGGGTCACATCGGCCGTGTAAAGACTGTCAACCTCGACGCCCGCATCCAGCAGCAGCAAATCGCCGTCCTTGACCTGACCGTCGTTGATGATCCAGTGCAGGGTGCAGGCGTGAGCGCCGCTTGCGGCGATGGTTTCGTAACCCAGATCGTTGCCCTCGGCGCGTGCCTGGGTGAAGAATGCACCTTCGACGATGCGTTCGCCACGGGGATGCGCCTTAGCGCGACCTAGGTTCTTCGCAACTTCTTCGAATCCGCGAACCGAGGCAGCTGCGGCCTCGCGCATCTGTGCAATCTCGTACGCATCCTTGATTAGTCTCAGTTCGCTGACAAACTCAGTGAGGGACGCGTCTTCGAGGGTCACGACGTCGCGGCCCTTGCGGTAGTCCTCGTACTCGTCGATTGAGCGGGTCTCGATGCCAAGCAGGCTCGAGACTTGCTCGAGAGTTGGGCGAGCGCCGACCCAGAACTCGCCGATGGCTGGGTTTGCGAAGAATTCGTCGGTGCCCTTTCCAGCGGTCGGGCGCATGAACAGGATTTCGCGGTTGTCTGGGGTGTCGAGCACGAGCACCGAGTCCGGAACAGTTGCGCTGCCCCAACCGGTGAGGTGCGCGAACGCGCTGTGCGGGCGGAATCGATAGTCGGTGTCGTTTGAACGCGTCTTGAGCGAACCGGCTTCGATAACGAGGCACTTGCCGTCAAAGGCTTGGGCGACCTTTTTGCGGCGCTTGGCTGCGAAGTCAGCGACTTCGCTGCGTGCTGGTGGGGTCTGGTCGCGGTCAGCCCAGTTTGAGCCGATGAATTCCATGAACTCGGGGCTGTTCGGAGTGCGCGACCGGTTGGTGCCGCGGTTCTCGACCTGATCGCTGACTTTTTCTGAAGACTCGCTCATGCGGTTTATTCTCGCACTGAAAAAGGTCGTGACTCACCGCTAACCTAAACGAGTTGGGCAACAGAGTTGAGGAAGGTTTGGGTATTCGTATGACAGAAAAGATTGACCTTCACACGCACTCGACTCACAGCGACGGTCGTGACTCTGTCGCATCCATCTTTGATACCGCTGCAGATGCTGGACTCGCTTGGATTGCCCTCACCGATCATGATTCGACGGCAGGATGGGCTGAAGCGGTAGAAGCCTCGGCTCGAACTGGAGTTGGCTTCGTGCCCGGAATCGAAGTGACAACCCGGGCTCGAGTTGTGGGTGCTGATGGTGAAACATATCGCT
>CAYTNT010000121.1:0-2162 GCA_964439235.1 uncultured Rhodoluna sp.
TCAACTTCGAACAGCTTCTCGGTGGCACCGCGACCTGCACCGCTGGTTCCGACGGTCAGCACCGAAACGATGTCCGTGGTCTCGATGAGGCCCTCGGCCAAGACCGGGGCAAGACCCAAAGTGATTGCGGTGACATTGCAGCCGGGCACGGCGATGCGCTTGGTGCCCCTGAGTAGCTCGCGCTGTTTTGCGCCCGTCTTCGGGTCGATGACGAGTTCTGGCATGCCGTAGGTCCAGGTGCCCGCATGTTGGCCACCGTAAAACTTGACCCAATCGGCCTCGCTCTCGAGCCTGAAATCGGCCCCGCAATCGAGCACCAGTACGTGCTCGTCACCGGCCAGCCAGCCCGCAACTTCGGCCGACTTCGAGTGCGGAAGGGCCAGGAAAACGATGTCGTGTCCGGCCAAGTTTTCGGGTTCGTTTGCGACGAAAACCAGATCGGCGAACTTGGCAACGCTCGGATGCAGTGAACCGACTTTTTCGCCGACCATCGAGGACGCGGTAACAGTCTTGAGTTCGAGCTGCGGGTGGTTCGCAATCAGGCGCAGAAGCTCGCCGCCAACGTTTCCGCTGGCCCCGGCGATCGCGACCGAGAAGGCCACGCTAGGCCCTCAGTTCCGCGCCGTGACGGCTTGCGGCCAGCGCAACGGCGGCATCCCTGGCTTCGGAGGCTTCTGCCTGAGTAAGGGTGCGGTCGGCAGCCCTGAAGCGTAGTGCGAACGTGAGTGACTTCTTGCCCGCGCCGAGCACCTCACCGCGGTAGTCGTCTACGAGGCGAATCGACTCGAGGAGCTCACCGGCACCCTCAACGATGGTCGCGCGAAGCTCCGCGGCGGCCAGATCGGCATCCACGACCAGAGACAAGTCTTGGGTCGCGGCAGGCATGGTCAGCAGGATGCCGGCCTGCACCACCTCTGGAGCGGCCTTGTAGAGCGTCTCGAGGTTGAGTTCGAGGGCTGCGACATTGCGTGGCAGGTCTTGTTGCTGGGTCAGGCTCGGGTCGAGTTCACCTGCGAAGCCGATCGAAACGGCCTCGCCTGCGATGGTGACGAGCAACTCGGCGGTGCGACCGGGGTGGAAACCAATAGCTTTGCCTTGGCGAACCTCGAGCTCGACGCCAACAGCGTGCGCGGCAACTCGGGCCGCGTGGATGGCATCCGAGTAATCGAAGGCCTGAGCCTTGATGCCGACCTGCTGGGCGACACGGTTGCCGAGCATTACCGCCGCGAGGTAACGCGGCTGGTCAGGGATGCTAGCGTTGAGCGCGGCTAGCAGCTCAGGGCTCGGCAGCTCGGTGCCCGAAGGGAGCTGAGCCACGACCGGATTTGCGGCTGGCAGGAATGCCGAACCCTCTTCGAAGAGCGCCAGATCGGTGATGCCGCGAGACAGGTTGCGCTTGGCGGCCGACATTAGCCCCGGCAAGAGCGACAGACGCATTTCGGCGCTGTCTGACTGGAGTGCATTGGCGAGGGTTACCCGCTCGCGGTCGACGGGCGCGAACCAGCTGTTTTCGGCAGGGCTCAGGAACGGGTAGTTCAACACCTCGACGAGTCCCGTGCCAGCGAGCTGGTTGAGAATCGAGCGGCGCATGCGCTGACGCGGGGTCAGGCCGCGGCCGGGTGGCGCCACTGGGATGCGGCTCGGGATGCGGTCGTAACCGGTGATTCGAGCGACCTCTTCGACCAGGTCGGTCTTGTGCCGCAGGTCAGGACGCCAACTCGGCGGAATGACCTCGAAACCCTCGGCGACGGATGCGACAACGCATCCAATCTGGCTCAGGGTTTCAACAATTTCGTCGTGGGTGTAAAGCACACCGACGTGTTCGGTCGCGAACTCAGCAGGCAGCCAAATCGGGGTCGGCGCGGTTTCAGCATGGAACTCGGCACCGAGCGAATCGGCCTGACCGCCCGCGTGCACCTCGAGCAGCTGAATGACTCGGGCAACCGCCGCGGCACCAATCTTCGGGTCTACCCCGCGTTCGAAACGCTTCGATGCTTCGCTCGGCAATTTGTGGCGGCGAGCGCTGCGAGCAATCGAAATCGGGTCGAAGTTGGCCGCCTCGATCAGAACATTGGTGGTCTCGAGCGAAACCTCGGTGCTCTGACCGCCCATGACTCCGGCGAGTCCGATTGGGCCGGACGCGTCACAGATCAGCAGGTCTT
>CAYTNT010000122.1:0-2147 GCA_964439235.1 uncultured Rhodoluna sp.
CCGGTGCTGCTGACGCGCACTCGAACGAGAGCCACGACCACGCCGGTGAGGGCAACGAGCACTACTGGTACGAACTCGGTGCCGTAGCCGAGGTTGCGCCAATCATCGCCTACGAGCTCGGTCAGGCCAAGCCATCCGAGCAGGCCACTTTCGATGCAAACCTCAAGGTGTTCCTGGCCGACCTCAAGGCACTCGAAGATGAGATCGCCGCAGGTGTCGAGCAAAACTTCGAGCGTCCGGTGTTCTCTTCAGAGCCAGTCGCCGATTACCTTCTGACCCTCTTCGGTCTGCTGAACGTCACCCCATCGGCTTTCAGTGAGGCCATCGAAGAAGAGACCGATGTTCCAGTGGCAACCCTCGCCGACAGCATCGCTCTGTTCGAGCAGGGCAAGGTTGATCTTCTCGTCGTAAATGCCCAGACCGCCAGCCCTCAGGTTGATGAGGTTATCGCTGCCGCTAAGGCCGCAAAGGTGCCGGTCGTTGAAGTCACCGAGTTCCAGACCGAACCGGGCCAAAGCTTCATCAACTGGATGACCGCAAACATCACCATGATTCAGGCGGCCCTAGCCGGCGAAGACCCGAACACGGTCTCAGGGGACTAATGACCAAACCCGTGTTGAGCATCTCTAATGCGAGCCTGAACTTCGGCGATCGCACGCTTTGGAGCAAGCTCAACCTCGAGGTCAAGCCGCACGAGTTCATCGCCATCATCGGCTCGAACGGCTCCGGCAAGACCACACTGCTCAAGGCAATCCTCGGGCAGCTGCCGCTAGCCGAGGGCAGCATCAAGGTTCAGGGTCGCTCGGTGCGAAACAATCGTGGGCAGCGCGGCAACGGCCGAGTCGGCTACATTCCGCAAAACCGAGCGATGGATGCGGGCCTCCCGCTTCGCGGCCGCGACCTGCTCCACCTGGGTCTCGACGGACATCGTTTTGGCCTGCCGCACCTGCCGTTCTCGAAAGCCAGCCGCGATCACAAGCGCCGAGTTACTCGCATGCTCGAGGCGGTAGGGGCTACCGAGTATGCCAACAAGAAAGTCGGCAGTCTCAGCGGTGGTGAGCTTCAGCGGTTGCGCGTGGGACAGGCCGTTATCGGTGAACCGCACCTGATTCTGGCCGACGAGCCGCTAAGCGCGCTCGATCTGCACCAGCAACGCAACATCGCCGAGCTGCTGAATCGAGAGCGCATCGAACACGACGCCGCTGTGCTCTTCGTGACCCACGATGTGAACCCGGTGCTCGACATGGTCGACCGCGTGCTCTACCTAGCTAACGGCAAGTTTTCGATCGGCACGCCGGATGAAGTACTGCGCAGCGATGTTTTGAGCGAGCTCTACGGAACCCCGGTAGACGTCGTTCGCAACCAGGGGCGCATCGTTGTGGTGGGTACCCACGAACACGACCACCACCCCGATGAGGAGTGGCGATAGTCATGGTGCTCTTCGACTTCAGCGATTACGACCAGTTGCTGCCTCTCATCTTTAACTCGCTTATCGCAGGCGCTCTGCTGGCCGTGATGGGCGGGCTAATCGGAATCTTCGTCTCGAACCGCGACATGTCGTTCGCGGTGCACGGCATCAGCGAACTGAGTTTTGCCGGCGCTGCTGTAGCTCTGCTAATCGGCATCGACGTGGTGCTCGGAAGTCTTGCCGGATCCCTTGTCGCCGCGGCGATCATCGGCTGGCTTGGTTCGCGCGCCAGAGAGCGAAACTCGATCGTCGCGGTGCTCATGCCTGCCGGCCTCGGCCTCGGAATCCTGGCCCTCGCTCTTTACGAGGGCCGCGCAGCAAACAAGTTCGGCTTGCTCACCGGCCAAATCGTGGCCGTCGATGACCCCAAACTCGCGTGGCTCGCGGTGATCTGCGGAGTCGTGATCGCGACCCTGCTGTTTATCTGGCGTCCGCTCAACTTCGCGAGCCTCGACCCCGAAGTCGCTGCAGCTCGCGGCGTGCCAACCCGCACGCTCTCACTCGTGTTTATGGTGCTGCTCGGCCTGGCCGTGGCCGCGAGCGTTCAGGTGGTCGGAGCCCTGCTGGTTCTAAGCCTGCTGGTGACACCGGCCGCGGCGGCATTGCGAGTCAGCGCATCCACCGTCATGGTGCCCGTGCTCTCGGTGCTGTTTGCACTGGTTTCGGTGCTCGGCGGAAT
>CAYTNT010000123.1:0-2142 GCA_964439235.1 uncultured Rhodoluna sp.
GGCATCCTGGCCCTGAGCTTCCTGCTGCCAATCCCTGAGACGGTTCGAGTCGAAACCCTTGCCCTAATTGAGAAGGGTCTGCCCGAGCCTGTTCTGCCGACTCCGACCGAGTAGCCATCCGTCACTCGCTGCTTCGGCTGGGTAGGCTGGAGGCATGACAAACCGCAAGCCTAAGGGTTCATCCGCGCTCGGCATCGGCCGACTGCTGATTGCGGTCTATGGAATCCTGGCCATCGCGGCATCCGTTCGCGCTCTGTATCAGCTCGTCTTCAAGTTTGAGGATGCCCCAATCGCCTATACGCTCTCGGCCATGAGCGCTTTGGTTTATCTGCTGGCTACCATCGCCCTGGCCAAATCCAAGGTTTCGCCTCGTTGGAGAGCTATCGCAAATGGCGCCGTCTGGTTTGAGCTCATCGGCGTTCTCGTGGTTGGCACGCTCAGCATCATCCTGCCGGCTCTGTTTCAGCATGCGAGTGTTTGGAGTCTCTTCGGCATCGGTTACGGCTTCATTCCGCTGGTCTTGCCGGTGCTCGGTCTGATCTGGTTGCGCAAGCGAGGCGTCTAACACCGATGGAGCAATGGTTTTCGGTCAGTGACCGTCCGAGCGAGTTCGCCGCTTCGGCGGTAACCATCGGCAAGTTTGACGGCATCCACCTCGGTCATCAGCAGCTGCTTCGCGAGGTGCTCGAATCCAGCGAGGAACATGGCTTGGCGGCCGTCTGCCTAACTTTCGACAGGAATCCGGCCGCTGTGGTCGCGGGCGAGTCAGCTCCGGGTTTGATTACGGGGCATGGGCAAAAGGCCCGTCTCCTCGAATCCTTTGGCATGGATGCGCTACTCACGCTGCGCTTCGACGAACAGCTCGCCGAAATGCCAGCCGAGCAGTTCGTCACCGAGGTCTTGGTTCAGGGTTTGGCTGCTCGGGTCGTGGTCGTTGGCGAGGGCTTCCATTTCGGTCGCGGGGGCCTCGGCGACGTGCATCTTTTGCGTTTGATGGGTTTCGAGCACGGCTTCACGGTGCGCGAGGTTCCAACGGCGCAACTCGACGGCCGCGCAATCTCATCCACCGTGGTTAGAGAGCTGCTCGATCAGGGCGATGTTGTTGCCGCCGCGAAGATGCTTGGCCGCAATCACGTGGTTCGTGGCGTCATCGAGCACGGCAAAAAACTTGGCCGAACTATTGGCTTCCCGACCGCAAACATGAGCCGCTCGGCCGAGGGCTATCTTCCGCTCGACGCCGTGTATGCCGGACGACTTTCGGTGGTTGGCGCCGGGCCGGAACTCCAGAATCTGCCAGCGGCGCTCTCAGTCGGAATCAACGAGACTTTCGAAGCGGTTCCACGCGTTCTTGAGGCATACGTTCTCGACCGAACCGATCTAGACCTCTACGACCTCGAGGTCGACATGGAATTCGTTGAAATGGTTCGCCCCACTCGCAAGTTTGATTCAGTTGAGTCTTTGATCGAAGCAATCAAGGATGACGTGGCTCGAATCAAAATGGTTTTGGCCAGTTAGCTACCAAGAAACGGATACGCATGCAGAAAGTGACCTTTGCCGACGCAATTGTTCGAGGCCTGCGCGGTGTTGGCAACTACCGTGGCGTGGCTTCCCGCACCGAGTTCTGGTACTTCCAACTCTTTGTCTTTCTGATCGGCATCGTGATTTCGACCTTCGAAACGATGGCCTTTCCGCTTTCGCCAGAGGCATCCTTTCAAGACACGCTCCTGGCCAGCCCGGTTTCGCTGCTGGTGTCGCTCGCGTTGCTTCCGCATCAGATTGCTTTGCAGGTTCGCCGATTCCACGATGCCGGATTCAGTGGCAAGTGGGTCCTGCTCTATCTTCCGGCCCTGTTCTTTGTGGCTCTAACGCTTGGGGCATACCTGGCGGTCGAATCGCAGGGGCAACTGGGCACAATTAACGGGATGCTCAACATCGCTGGATACGCATACCCAACCCTCATGATTCTCGGTGGCGTTCAGATTTTCTTCTTGATCGTGATGCTTCAGCCGTCTAAGCCGGCAAGCCGAGGAAACAAGTACGCGCCGGGCTACGATCCAGAGCAGCAGGAGCAAAACCCGACCGACCCTGGTTCGTGGCAGCCTCGCCTCGACTAGGGCTGGCTTTTCTGAGCTAATTGCACTA
>CAYTNT010000124.1:0-2138 GCA_964439235.1 uncultured Rhodoluna sp.
CGACCGGTTGGCGCGATGTCGCAACCGAGTGCCAGACCGATCTGAATGCTTGACTCAACCGCACGCTTGTTTACGGCAGGCAGCGAACCGGGCAGACCGATGCAGATCGGGCAGACATTGGTGTTTGGTTCGTTGCCGAACTCGTTCTTGCAGCCACAGAACATCTTGGTGTTGGTGTTTAGCTCGACGTGCACCTCGAGGCCGATGACGACCTCAAACTGTGCGAGCGCCTGCTCGTAGTTCATGAGCTCTTCTTTAGCCATGATTACTTCACCTCCAGCTCGGGAGCGAAATCAATCATTCGCTTGCCCCATACGTCTTCGTGCATCTTCTCGAGGGCCGCACCAACCTGGTAAAGGCGAGCGTCTTCGCGAGCCGGCGCCAGCAGCTGGATGCCTACTGGCAGGCCGTCTTCTTCGGCAAGACCGTTAGGAATCGACATGCCAGGGATGCCCGCGAGGTTCGCCGGAATCGTTGCGATGTCGTTCAGGTACATAGCCAGCGGGTCCTCGAGCTTCTCGCCCAGCTTGAACGCGGTGGTCGGCGCGGTTGGCGAAACCAACACGTCGGCCTTCGCAAACGCGGCGTCGAAGTCGCGCTGAATCAGGGTGCGAACCTTCTGTGCTGCGCCGTAGTAGTTGTCGTATGCGCCGCTCGACAGTGCGTAGGTGCCCAGAATGATACGTCGCTTGACCTCAGGGCCGAAGCCGGCCTCACGGGTCGCAGCCATAACGCGCTCGATGGTCGGGTTGCCCTCGGGGGTAACGCGCAGACCGAAGCGCACCGAGTCGAACTTTGCGAGGTTCGATGATGCCTCGGCAGGCAGGATCAGGTAGTAGGCGGCAATCGCATACTCGAAGCTTGGGCACGAAACCTCAACGATCTCGGCACCGGCAGCCTGCAGCATGGCCAGCGACTCGTTGAATCGAGCCTGAACGCCAGGCTGGAAGCCGGCGCCGGTGAGCTCCTTGATGACACCGATGCGCATGCCCTTGACATCGAGCTTCTTGGCCGCGTCGACCATCGAACCAAGCGACTCAGGCAGCGAGGTGCTGTCGTGCTTGTCGTAGCCGGCGATTACGTCCTGCAGCAGAGCGGCGTCGAGCACATTGCGGCTGACTGGGCCGATCTGGTCGAGCGAGCTTGCCAGTGCGATCAGGCCGTAGCGCGAGACTGCGCCGTAGGTTGGCTTGGTGCCGACGGTGCCGGTGACGGCTGCCGGGAAGCGGATCGAACCACCGGTGTCTGAACCGATAGCGATTGGAGCCTGGAACGAGGCAACAACCGAGCTCGAGCCACCACCCGAACCACCAGGGATACGGTCGAGGTCCCAAGGGTTGCGGCTAGGGCCGAACGCCGAGAATTCGGTCGATGAACCCATCGCGAACTCGTCGAGGTTGGTCTTGCCCAGGATCGGCATGCCGGCTGCGCGCAGCTTGGCGACGACGGTCGCGTCGTACTGCGGAATCCAACCCTCAAGAATCTTCGAGCCCGAGGTGGTCGGTGCGTCGGTCGTGGTCAGGTTGTCCTTGACCGCGATTGGCAGACCGGCTAGGGCATGCAGGGCCTCGCCGGCAGCGCGCTTGCGGTCGATCTCGGCCGCGGTGGCCAGGGCCGACTCGGGTGAGGTGTGCAGGTATGAGTGAACGGCTCCATCGACTGCGGCGGTGCGGTCGATGTGGGCCTGGGTGACCTCAACCGAGGAAACCTGCTTGCTGGCGAGAAGCTCAACCAGCTCGTGTGCGCTCTTGCGAGTCAGATCGGTCATGGTTTAGTCCTCATCCAAGATTGCGTGAACACGGAAGCGACCATCGGCGCTGTCAGGCGCTCCGCTGAGGGCCTCGGCCTGGGTGAGCGAAGGCTCGATGACGTCTTCACGGAAGACGTTTGCCATCGGAATCGGGTGGCTGGTGGCAGGCACATCGCCTTCAACGGCCTTCGAAACAGTGGCGACCGAGTCGACGATTAGCGACAGCTGCGAGGTGAACTTGTCGACCTCTTCGTCGGTGACCAGGATGCGTGCGAGGCCAGCCAGGTGGCGCACGAGGTCAGGGGTGATTTCAGACATGAATCTCTCTCAAAACGATGGAGTTCGGATTGCTCACAAGTCTACCCGTAGCGCGTTTCGGGCGTGTTTC
>CAYTNT010000125.1:0-2056 GCA_964439235.1 uncultured Rhodoluna sp.
CCGACTTGTCGGTGAATCGCACCTGATAGCCGACTAGCGTGCCGAGCTCGACGCCAACCTCTTCAGCGATGCGTTCGGCCACCGAGCGAGCCGCGATGCGACGCGGTTGCGTGTGCGCGATGCTCTTTCGCCCCAGCTCGAGACACATCTTCGGCAGCTGGGTGGTCTTGCCCGAACCGGTAGCACCGGCGATCACCACAACCTGGTGATTCGAGATGGCCTCGAGAATCTCTTCGCGTAGCTGACTGACCGGAAGATCAGGCGGATACGCAATTCGCGGCTGGGTCATTTAGTCTTTTGAGCCACCTGGCGGGCCGATCAGCAACAGCGTGATGAAGATCACGACCACAGCCAAGACCAGTGCGATGGCAAGCAGAATCGGACGGTTCAGGAACCAGCGGTAGAGACGGTCGAACCAGTGGTCGTCGCGCGGGTAACCGCTGTGTTCGCGTCGCCATTCGCCCTCTAGGTGACCCTTGCTCTTCAGCCACATCTCGAACGGCAGGGTGGCGAACGGAACGATGGCAAGAACCACGGCAAATGCGGCTCGACCGAACTTCCAGCGGTTGTTTACCGCAACCAAGACCGCGGTCACGCCGTATGCCAAAAATGCTGCACCGTGGATGCCTCCGACGATGGTGAAGGCAAGCGGTTCGACCCCGACGGTGGCTCGCAGGATCAGGCCGGTGATCAGCGCACCCCAAGTGAAGACCTCGGCGGTGGCGAAGAATTTGAACAGTTTTTTCGGTGTCATGACACTCCTATTTTGGTTCCAGTTTGCAGGCAGGCGTGCCGCCGGGTAGGCGGTGTCTGAATCTTGCGACGAGGCTGTAGCCGATTGCCGACAACCAGCTCAGCGGCGGAAGCATCATGGCCCGACCAAGCGACGCGCTAAACCAGCCGCCGCGCAGCTGCAGCATCTTGGCAAAGCACTTGTGGCCGGCATAGTTTTTGCCGTCCACGTGCAACTGCACCTTGGCGCTAGCCGCTACCTCGCTCAATCCGAACGATGCTAAGTCTGCACGTTGCCAGGGCACAATCTGCAGGTCGATTCTTGCTCGAGCCGCGGCGAAATTCGCGGCCGAGGTGCAGAACCCGCAGTCGCCGTCGAAAATCAGAGTGGGCTTCATCTAGAGCAGCCTGAGTTCGCCAACCGCTCGGTCGCCACCCAAGACCGCTGGTGCAACCAAATCGAAAACTCGCTCGAACTCGTCGGCCGAGATCAGCTCGTGCTTGCGCAACAGACCCAGCAAAATCGGTGCACTTGCCCGATGTGAGCCGTCGGCAATCTTCACCGCAAGGCCGTAACCTTCGCGTGTGGCGAGCGCCAAGACTCCCTCAGCGCCGAGCTTCGAGATCACGCCGAGCTCGCGCATCAGAATCGCATCCGCGGTGTTTTCGTCGCCGATGACGGCAGGGTTTTCGATCATCGCCGAAACGATCTCGGGTTCGGTTTGAGCGAGCTTTCCGAACGAGCGAGCCAACCCCTCAACGGTGAGCGCGTGCAGCGGAGCACCGCATCCGTCAATCGTGGTGTGCACGATGTGTTCGCCCGAGAACTCCTCGATTACCTCGCGAACCATCAACTGCAGCGGATGCGTTTCATCGAGGTAACTGTCGAGCGCAAAACCCGCGATCTTGGATGCGGCAAGGAAGCCCGCGTGCTTGCCCGAGCAGTTGAAGAACAGACGCGAGGGGGCCTGGGCCGCAGCCCGAGCGGCCAGGTTGCCTGGCAAGGCCGTTGGGCACTGAAGCGCATCCACACCGAGGTTGACGCTATTCAGCACCTCGAGTACCAGTTGCGTGTGCATTGGGGTGGCCTGATGGCTGGCCGAGGTGATGGTGAGCGCGGCACCCGTCAGATCGAGTCCAGCTCGACGCATGGCAACGGTCTGCAGTGGTTTGACGGCGCTTCGCGGATACACGACGCGCTTGGCTGAACCTAGGTGATCGATGAGTTTGCCGCTCGGGTCAGTCACTGCTGCAATCGCACGGTGACGGGATTCGACGATTCCACCGCGAACCAGCTCGGCGGCCTCTACGTAATCAGATGATT
>CAYTNT010000126.1:0-2053 GCA_964439235.1 uncultured Rhodoluna sp.
TTTCGATCACCGGTGGTGGCTCGTCGTTTGCCGGTGGTCTCTTCACCGCATGTGCTGCGGCATACACCAAGAACACCGTCACCTACACTCCATCCTCTTCGGGCACCGGCCGCAGCGCATTCGCGAACGGCAGCATCACCTTCGCCGGCACCGACGCTGGTTTCGGAGCCACCGACAAGAAGCCTTCGGGTTTCACCTACGTTCCGATCATTGGTGGCCCGATCGCGGTTGTCTTCAACGTGCCTGGCGTGCGCAGCCTGAACCTTGACGCCAAGACCGTGGGTGAGATCTTCAACGGCAAGATCACTCGTTGGAACGACCCAGCGATTCGCAAGCTGAACCCTCGCGCAACCCTGCCAAACGCGACCATCACCCCGGTCTACCGTTCGAGCAACTCGGGCACCACCGAGAACTTCTCGAACTACCTGGCTCAGAACCGTGTTGCTGGCTGGACCAAGAGCGGCTCCTGGTCGACCGCAACCGGGCTCTCGACCCCAGTCGGATCGGGCCAGTCGACCTCGGCCCTGCTAGCCGACAAGGTCAAGAGCACCACCAACTCGATCGGTTACGCCGACCTGGTTGACATCAAGAAGAAGGCTCTGCCAACCGCAGCTCTGCGCAACGGTTCGGGTCAGTTCGTGCAGCCGACCGCTGCCGCTGCTGCACGCTACTTGGCGGCTCAGACCGTTGGCGTAAAGGACAAGGGTCTGGTGAACATCGACTTCACCATGAAGATTCGTGGCGGCTACAACCTGAGCATCCTGACCTACATGCTGGCTCCGACCGACGCCAGCGACACCGCTCGGGCACTCGCCGTGAAGGATTTCGCAAAGTACATCCTGAACACCTGTGCACCTGCCAGGGCCGCTGACCTCGGTTACGTGGCCTTGACCGGCAACCTAAAGACCACCGCGCTTCGACTAACAGACTCGATCGACTAGTCGAAACGGACGCAGCGGGAGTGTGGCCCAGTGCCACACTCCCAGCTGCGTTTGGCGGCACAAAAGAAAAACTGAAGAACTAAGAACTACATCGAACCAATCGAGAGGCAATAAATTGATTCAGCGGATCGGTAAGACACTGGCTGGTTTGACCATCGCGGCGCTGGCCTTGACCGGCTGTACCCCGCCGATGCCTCCAGAGGTTCGAGCTGCGCTCGCAGAACAAAGTTTTACCTGTATGCCGGGCGAGGCGACGGTAGCGTTTCCGAACGCCGCAGTTGATTTAGCCACCCAGTGGCAAGACGCTATCGCGATCGCCTGCCCCGAGATGAGCATGGTTGCGGTCGGTGACGCTGACCCATCAAACGTGCTAGTCGATGCCTACGGGGTTGAGGTTGCAGACGCATACGCATCCGTGCCATTCGCGCTCGATGCCACTGTTGTCGTCGTCAACATTCCTGGGCTGTCGGGTCTGAGCCTGACCGCCGAGGCAATCAACAAGATTCTTCGAGGCGAAATCACCTCTTGGGCCGACCCGCTGATTCAGGCCGCTAACCCAGGACTTGAGCTATTCGATGACCCAATTGTGCTAGACCCGCGCATCCAGAAGAACGCGACTAAATCCTTCGTCGACTGGATGAAGCGACTCAACAACGGCAACTTCGACGAGTCGAAATTCGAGCAGGTAGAGCGCTACTCGGTCGATGACGCCTATGCGCTGCCCGAGGGTGGAGTTGCCTTCGTGCCTTACTCGGTCAACGCCGAGGCGATGCTGATTCCGGTCGCCATCGTCACTGATGCCAAGAATCCGGTCGAGTCCGCTGTGATTGCCGAAGGTCCGACCGTTGCATCAGCGGCTGGTCAGCTAAAGGTGACTAAGTCCGATGGCAAGGTATCAATTGAGCTTGACCCGAATCGCAAGCCTGCAGCCTCGGCTGGACAAGACCGCGCTATGACTCCGTACCAGGCGATCTACCCAGTGACCATGGTGTTGCGAGGTGAAGATAACCTGACCGCAAGGGCGGTGGCTCGCTTCCTGCTGCGTCAGGACTCGCAGGGCATCCTGGCCCTGAGCTTCCTGCTGCCAATCCCTGAGACGGTTCGAGTCGAAA
>CAYTNT010000127.1:0-1980 GCA_964439235.1 uncultured Rhodoluna sp.
GATGGACAAGTGGCGCGCGATGATCAGTGCCCAAGGTGGCGATCCGGCGGCAAAGTTGCCGGTTGCCCGCGAGACGCATGTTGTGCGCGCAGACGCATCCGGCGTGATTTCAAAAATGGATGCGCTTTCGCTTGGCGTCGCGTCTTGGCGCTTGGGTGCCGGCCGCGAGCGCAAGGAGGACGCCGTGCAGTTCGGCGCTGGAATCACCTTGCACGCGCAGGTGGGTCAGCGCATCGAAGCGGGAGCCCCGCTGCTGACTTTGCACACCGACGAACCGCAGCGATTCGAGCGCGCCATGGAATCGCTGGCCGGAGCAATTAGCATTGATGACTCGACACCTACCGAGCGCAAGATTATTCTCGAGCGAATCGTTCGAAACTAGCCGCTGGGCAAACCCCGCGTCACGCACCGAATCAGAAAGCAGCACCAGATGAGCAAAATCGATTTCAAGGCACTGCCGAAGATCTCGTTGCACGACCACCTAGACGGCGGTCTTCGCCCCCAAACCATCATCGAAATCGCGGCCGAGACCGGCTTTGAGCTGCCGACCACCGATGCCGAAGAGCTACGCGAATGGTTCGTCACACAGGCCGACTCGGGCTCGTTGGTTGACTACCTGAAGACCTTCGACATCACCGTCGGTGTGATGCAAACCAAGGATGCCCTCACCCGTGTAGCCCGCGAATTCGTGCTCGACCTGCACGATGACGGCGTCATTTACGGCGAGATTCGTTGGGCTCCCGAGCAGCACCTGCGCGGCGGACTGACCCTCGACGAGGTAGTCGACGCGGTGCAGGATGGCCTCGAGCAGGGCATGGATGCTGTCGACGCCAAGGGCGGGTTTATTCGAACCGGGCAGCTGGTGACCGCAATGCGACACAACGATCGCGGTCTCGAGATTGCCGAGCTCGCAGTGCGCCACCGCAACAACGGCGTAGTCGGCTTCGATATCGCCGGCCCCGAGCAGGGATTCTTGCCATCGCGCCACAAACTCGCCTTCGAATACCTTGCGAGCGAGATGTTCCCGTGCACGGTTCACGCTGGCGAGGCCGACGGAATCGAAAGCATCAAGGATGCGATTGTCTCGGGTCGCGCTCAGCGCCTAGGTCACGGTGTTCGCATCGTCGAGGACGTCCTGGTCTCGCAGAGCCAGGGCGACACCGACTTCGTGCAGCTTGGCCCGATTGCCCGCTGGGTTTACGACCACGGCATCGCACTAGAGCTCTCGCCATCGTCCAACCTGCAGACCGGTGCGATTGAGGAGTTCGGCGAAGAGATCGGCGATCACCCGTTCGGCATCCTTTACGACATCGGTTTCAACGTCACGGTAAACACCGACAACCGCCTAATGTCGGGCACCAGCCTGACCCGCGAACTGCGTCTACTCACCGAGGCCTTCGACTTCGAGTTGGACGACCTCGAGCAGTTCCAGTTGAATGCTGCGGGAGCAGCGTTCCAAGACCTCGAAGACCGCGAGGAGCTCAAGGAAATCATTGTCGAAGGCTTCGAAGAACAGCGCAGGAAGCGCTAGCCCATGAGATTCGCGGCGGTCAGCGAGGCCCTCGGTCAGGATGCGATCGAGGTCGGCTTCGTCGCGAAGAATCGCAGCGAAGCCATCGCCGAGTCGGGGCGGCTGCTGGTCGCATCCGGTCGAGTAGAACAGCCTTACGTTGACGAGATGATCAAGGCCGTCGAGGATCACGGGCCTTATATCGTTATCGCGCCGGGTATCGCGCTGGCTCACGGGCGCCCGTCGAAGCTAGTTCAGGAAACCGGCATCTCGCTGGTCACGCTGGCCGAACCGGTAGTGTTTGGCAACCAGAAAAACGACCCGGTTCGTTTGGTCATCGGGCTTGCGGCCTTCGACCACACCGCACATCTGGGCATGATGCGTGAGCTCGCGGTGATGCTGGGCGACACCGAAATCGTGAATTCGCTGTTAAACGCCGTCACAATCCAGCAGATTCGAGACCTTCTGTA
>CAYTNT010000128.1:0-1969 GCA_964439235.1 uncultured Rhodoluna sp.
CGTCGGTGACCACCGGCGACGGCCTGGCCGCTGCCTTTAGAGCTGGTGCCGAACTCGTTGATCTCGAGTTTTATCAATTCCACCCGACCGCTCTGGCTGTGCCGGGATCGTTCCTGATTTCGGAGGCGGTTCGCGGCGAGGGTGCCGTGCTGATCAACAATCGTGGCGAGCGTTTCATGCAAAAGCTTCACCCGCTGGCCGAGCTCGCACCACGCGATGTCGTGGCCCGCGGAATTCAGACCGAGATGCTGGCCCAGGGTGGTCAACCCGCACTGCTGGATGCGACCGGGCTGGGCGGCGAGTTTTTGGCCAAGAGGTTTCCGAGCATCACGGCGGCGACCCGCTCGTACGGACTCGACTGGGGCAAGAACCCTATTCCGGTTACCCCCGCAGCTCACTACTGGATGGGTGGAGTTGCGACCGACGTTTGGGGGCGCACTAGCATTCCAGGGCTCTTCGCGGTTGGCGAGGTTGCCTGCACCGGCGCTCACGGCGCAAACCGTCTGGCCTCAAACTCGCTGCTCGAGAGTGTGGTCTTCTCGCACCGCGCCGTCTCGGTGCTTGGCGAAACCTGGCCCACCGAGACCTCGAGCGTGCGGTTTGCCGAGCAAGGCATCCTCGCAGAGATCGAGATTGGTGACCCGAGCGCACGAACCTCGGCGCAAAAGGCCGCCAGCAAAGTCGTTGACCGTGTCGAGCTGCAGACCCTGATGTGGGACAACGTCGGGCTCGCCCGCACCGAGGCGCAACTGCTCGAGACCCGCGAGGTGCTGGGCAACTGGCGTCCGGCTGCCGAGGAGAACCGTTTGTTTACCGACTGGGAGGACGCGAACCTGCTGGTGCTCGCGACCGCCGTCACCGAAGCCGCACTGGCGCGAACCGAAAGCCGCGGCGGACATTACCGACTCGATTACCCCGCAGCGAACCCCGCTATGGCGCATCCAATCACCATTGTTAGAAAGGCACGTTGATGCTGACCACCAAACTGATTGCCGAAGTCGTGCAGCGAGCTCTCGACGAGGATGCGCCGTGGGGCGATGCCACCAGCGAGTTCCTGATTCCGGTTGCGACCATCGCTGTGGCTACCCTGAACGCGCGCGAGGCCGGAGTCTTTGCGGGCGCAGATGTTTTCGCGGCGGCCTTTGAGTTGACCGACCCCGCCGTTGAGATCGAGTTTGCGATTCGAGATGGCGAGCGCTTTTCGGCCGGGCAGAAGCTGGCTACCGTGAGCGGCCCGGCTCGTTCGATTCTGACCGCCGAGCGCATCGGATTGAACTTTGTGCAGCGCATGAGCGGCATCGCAACCCTGACCGCCGAGTACGTTTCGCGCGTCGCGGGCACCAAGGCTCGCATCGCCGACACCCGCAAGACCACCCCTGGGCTGCGTGCGTTCGAGCGTCACGCGGTGCTGTGCGGTGGCGGTCGAAACCACCGATTCAGCCTGTCGGATGCCGTGATGGCAAAAGACAACCACCTCGCGGTACTCACGGCAGGCGGCAAGGATCTGGCCACCGAGCTCTCACGCGTGAAGGCCGAACTGCCGCACACCATGAAGCTCGAGGTTGAGGTTGACCGGATTGACCAGATTGCCCCGGTGCTGGCAGCCGGAGTTGACATCATCATGCTCGACAACTTCACGGTCGAACAGCTGCACGAGGGCGTCGCACTGATTGGCGGTCGCGCAATTGTCGAGGCTTCGGGTGGGGTGAACCTGGATACCGTCGCCGCTATCGCACAAACCGGAGTCGATGTGATTTCGGTTGGTGCGCTCACCCACAGCGCACGGGCGCTCGATTTGGGTCTCGACGTCGTCCTAAATTAGCCATCGAGTGCCCAAAATGATCTATCTAGACCACGCCGCCACCAGCCCCGTGCTCGAGGATGCGCTGCGCTCAGCCTGGCCTTGGCTCACGGCAGAGTTCGGCAACCCTTCGTCAACGCACGAGCTTGGTTTCAGGGCGGATGCCGC
>CAYTNT010000129.1:0-1910 GCA_964439235.1 uncultured Rhodoluna sp.
GCGCCCTTGTATGCGATTGCCGTGTTCTTGGCGAGAATCGTGATTCCCTTTTCGCGCTCAAGGTCACCAGAGTCCATGACTCGCTCGCCCACGTCGCCGTGGTCGCTGAATGAGCCAGTTTGACGAAGCATGGCATCGACCAGAGTGGTCTTGCCGTGGTCTACGTGGGCAACGATTGCTACGTTGCGCAGGTCATCTCTCGAAACGAGAGCCATAAAACACCTCTTAGCGCGTCAAACAGGCCACAACTGGCAAATCTGACGACGTTGATTGAAAAGGCGACACCGAGAGCCGGTGAGCCCGAAGTGTTCAGTCTATCGGTTCTAGTTCATTGCCAGTCGAGCCTCGCGGCGACGCGCTTGCTCAGCTGGGTCAGGCACAGGAACTGCACTAATCAATCGCTGGGTGTACGGATCCTGCGGGTACTTCAGGATCTGGTCACGCGGACCAACCTCGACCAGTTTTCCGTGCTGCATAACCGCGATGCGGTGCGACAGGATGTCGACAACGGCGAGGTCGTGGGTTACAAACAAACAGGCGAACTTAAGTTTGTCTTGCAGGTCCTGCAGCAGTTCGAGGAATCGAGCCTGAACCGATACGTCGAGAGCCGAGGTTGGCTCATCAGCGATCAGCAGGTCGGGGGTAAGCGCCAGAGCACGGGCGATACCGACTCGCTGGCGCTGACCACCCGAAAGCTCGTGTGGGTAACGGTTGCGGTAAGAACGAGGCAACTCAACGCTGTCGAGCAGGTCCTCAACGCGCTTGTGAAGCTCTTCACCCTTAGCCTCGCCGGCTAGCAGCAGCGGCTCACCGATGCTCTCACCGATTGGCAAACGAGGGTTGAGCGAGCTTGCTGGATCCTGGAACACGATTCCGGTGTGCTTGCGAATCTCACGAAGACCCTTTGCGGTTGGCTTCGAGATGTCGCGGCCGACGACCTCGATGCGACCCTCAGCGATTGGCAGAAGACCGATAGCAGCACGACCGACGGTGGTCTTGCCCGAACCCGACTCTCCTACCAGGCCAACAATTTCACCAGGGAAAATCTCGAGGCTGAAATCGCTGACCGCGCGGAATGCCGGGATGCGTCCGTTCTTCGGGTACTCAATCGAAACATTCTCGAGCTTAAGCACCGGAGGCAAGCCAACCAGGTCAGGAGCCAACTCGCGAACGGCAACCGAACCGAGCTTTGGCACCGAGGCCAGAAGCTGCTGGGTGTAAGGGTGCTGTGGGCGGTTGAAGATCTGATCTGAGGTGCCGTATTCGACGGTGTTGCCGTCCTTCATCACCAGGATGTCGTCGGCGAGGTCGGCAACCACACCCATGTCGTGAGTGATCAGCAGAATCGCCGAGTTGAGCTTGTCGCGCAGGTTGCGCATCAGGTCGAGGATTTCAGCCTGAACGGTCACGTCGAGCGCGGTTGTCGGCTCGTCTGCCACCAGAAGGCTCGGGTCGCAGGCAAGCGACTGAGCAATCATCGCACGCTGGCGCTGACCACCCGATAGCTGGTGCGGGTACTTGTCGAACGATGCCTCTGGGTTCGGAATCTCGACCATCGTGATGAGCTCGATTGCACGAGCTTTGGCCTCTTTCGGACCCATGTCAAAGTGGGTGCGCAGGGTCTCAACGATCTGGAAACCGATCGTGTAGACCGGGTTCAGCGCAGTCATCGGCTCCTGGAAGATGTAAGCCACCTCGCGGCCGCGAACCTTGCGCAGCAGGGTCTTCTTGGCGCCAACCATTTCTTGGCCCTTGATCTTGACGCTACCCGAGATGCGAGCGTTGGATGCGAGAAGGTCCATGAGGCCCATTGCGGTGGTTGACTTGCCCGAGCCCGACTCGCCCACGATGGCGAGCACCTTGCCGGCGTGGACATCGAAGTTCATGTCAATCGCGGCTGGATACCAGAC
>CAYTNT010000130.1:0-1901 GCA_964439235.1 uncultured Rhodoluna sp.
TACCTCATTAGCAGTGAGGCGCACTCGACCGGGCTATGCGACGTCTCCACGAACTCGAATAGTTTAGCCGAATTCGAGTTTCGATAAAACCTAGAGTTTTTGCTGCAGCTGGATGACGTTTCCCTCTGGGTCAACGAGATCCTGATAGGTGAACTCGCCGTATGTGTTTTTTTGCGCGGCAAAGGATGCGAATGAGCCCGAAGTTCTTTGCTGCGAAGCCTCGAGCGATTCGACGGTGAACACCGGCTTGATCGCAACTTCATCCTGGGTGGCAAGCTGGGAGGTCAGTGGAAACTGAGCACGGTACTGCTCTGGCAGCTGGTGCAGCAGCACCGAGTTGGTGGCCGAGGCAACCTCGGCGAATCCGTCGGACTGGTGGGCGATGGTCGCATCCAGCAGCTTCATATAGAACTCCATTTGGCGCTCCAAATCAGACACCCAAAGCACAATTTTGGTCATGCGCCGAGTCTAGCCAGAACAGGTTTCGATGGATGCGTTGGTGCCGCGCGCCCACTCGGGCAGCGCGCTCGAGGTCGGGCTAGCCGAAGGGTTGGCCGTGGCGGCACCCGGGGTCGCACTCACCGAAGGCGTCGCGCTCGGGCTCGCGGTCGCGGTTGGCGTGGCAAGCACGGCTCCGGCACCGGTGTTGGCTCCGTCGACAATCAGCGGCTCGTCATTTCGCAGCTTTTCGAACAGCACATTGGCCTGCTCGTAAATCGGCATCACGCGACCCGAGTAAGGCGCGGGCAAACCGCCGCGGCTTGGCACCTGCAGGAAGGTGATCTTGTCGAGCTCGACGTTGCGCAATGAGGATGCAATCGACACCATGGTGTTGATGTCGGTCAGGTTGTTTGAGAGCTTCATGTTGCGAGCTGCCGCGCTAGCCAGCGAATAAAGGCGAACCGGGTTGGTCAGCACGCCAGCCGACTTAACCTTGCGAATCAGCGAGGTCAAGAAGACCTGCTGGTTGCTGATGCGGCCGAGGTCAGAGCCATCGCCAACGCCGTGACGGGTGCGCAAGAACTGCAGAGCGGCTTTGCCCTGCAGGGTGTGCAGGCCAGGCTCGAGATAGGTGAAGGTGTATGGGTCAGAAATCTTCTTGGCCACACAAACCTCGACTCCGCCAATGGCGTTCGACATCTCGATTACGCCCTTGAAATCAATCATTGCGAGGTACGGAATCTCGAGCCCAGTAAGTGCCTCGACAGTCATCAGGGTGCAGCCGGGGCCGCCATTGGCGATGGTCGCGTTGATCTGCCCGAGGCTCTGCGGCAGATAGCCCGGACCGCCAGAAGTGCTCGGGCAAGCCGGCCACGGTACCAGTAAGTCACGCGGAAAACTCAGTGCGACCGCGTTCTTTCGATCCTTGCTGATGTGCAGCAGGATGATCACGTCGGCAAGCTCACTGCTCTCGTTGCCGTATCCCTTGCCCTGACCCTTGCGGGTATCCGAGCCAATCAGAAGCATGTTGATTGCGCCATCGAGGTCGGCCTGGGTGACCGGGCGGGCGTTAGCGAGGTCGATGCCGTTCGACTTGAACGAGTTGGTTAGATCCCAGTAGGTGTAGCCACCAACAACCAGCGATGCGCCGAGCAAGACCGCGAGGCCCTTCATGAAAAGCCCGCCGAAAGCACTCGCCTTCGACTGCACCTTCAAGCGCCCGTGGCGTGCCAAACCGCGCGGCAGCTTGGCTGGCTTCTGGGCCTTTTCGGCTCGGACTTTTTTGGTCATGACTTTCCAGTCTAAAAAAACGGTTTCACGATGAACAGGCTTCGATGAACTTCATGAGAAAGTTCACAGAAACCAGAACGTCACTGTGAGCAAAGAAAAAGCGCCCCTTTTCGAATGAATCAAGGGCGCCTCGTCTTTGACTGGAGGAAGCGGTGGGATTTGAACCCACG
>CAYTNT010000131.1:0-1890 GCA_964439235.1 uncultured Rhodoluna sp.
GGCGGCCGCTACGTTCACGTGATCGCCGATGGCGGCTTGGGCACCTCGGGCGACATCGTCAAGGCCATCGCTTGCGGTGCCGACGCTGTGATGCTGGGCTCGGTGTTGGCTCGGGCGACCGAGGCTCCTGGCCGTGGAATGCACTGGGGTCAAGAGGCTTTCCACCCAGAACTGCCACGCGGCCACCGAGTTGAGGTCGGCACCAGCGGCAGCCTTGAGCAGATTCTGCTCGGTCCGTCTTCCTCTGCAGATGGAACCACGAATCTGATGGGTGCACTGCGTCGCGCGATGGCAACCACCGGCTACAACGACCTAAAGGAATTCCAGCGGGTCGAGGTCGTTGCTGCTCCTTACCAGGCATAGTCGGCCGAAGTCGCGACTGAACCGAGCCAGATTCAGATGACCGAGCAGCGCAAAGATCAACTCAACGAGCAGCCGAACGAGCAACCAATCGAGTACCAGAGTTTCTGGACGGTTGCGAAGCAGCCGAAGTGGGTTCTTGCCCTGTTCGCCGCGCTGGTCATGGCTGCAATCTTTTCGGTTCTGGGTCAGTGGCAGCTCGAGCGCTCGTTCCGCACGGTCGGGCTGAGTCAAGAAGAGCAGCAGAAGGTTTTGCAGCTCGAGCAGATTTTGGTGCCCGGCAAGGCTGTCACGCAGGATCAAGATGGCAAGCCCGTTATGTTCAAGGCGACTCCAAAGAAAGATCGCGGGTACATCGTCGCCAATCGCCAGCAGGACGGCATCTCGGGCTTCTGGCTGATCTTCGATTACGTCACCGAAAAGGGGTACACCCTGGTGGTGGCCAACAGCTGGTGGCCGACCGAAGAAGAGGCCAGGGCAGCACTAGTTGTGATGACCGACTCAAAAGCCCCAGCGGTCATCCAAGAGTTTCGAGGCAATCTGCTAGCGACCGAAGCCCCTGAGCCGCTGAATCCAGCGAAGCCCGATGTGCTCGAATCGCTTTCGACCGCACAACTGGCAAACCTCTATTCGCCAGACAAACCGCTGACCATCTATTCGGGTGCAGTCGCTCTCGCGGGCAAGGGTGATGGCTCGATTGTGATTAAGCCGCAGGAAGAGTTTGTCGAGCTCAACTTCCTCAATATCTTCTATGCAATCGAGTGGGTGCTGTTTGCCGGATTCGCAATCTTCATGTGGTGGCGACTGGTGCAGGATGAGCGCATGGGGCTTCGCGACCGCGGCCGTCGAGGCACAGACGCGAACGGTTAAACTAGATAAATGACTGCCGCCCTCAAATTCTTCAGGTTCTCCTCTTATGTCACCGGCATCTTCCTGCTGCTGCTTTGCCTCGAAATGATCGTGCGCTATGGCTTCGGATACGACCTGATTATGGGCGGAATCAACGGCTTCCTGGTTCTTGAGGCTCGCGGCATAGATGGCGCTGGGCTATCGGGCACCGGCATCAACATGTCGACCGCGGTTCTGATCATTCACGGCTGGCTCTACGTGGTTTACCTGTTTGCCGGTTTCAGAATGTGGAGCCTCTACCGTTGGTCATTCCTGCGCTTCCTGATCATCGCATCGGGTGGCGTGGTTCCGGCCCTTTCGTTCTTCACCGAGAACTACTACACCAAGATCGCGCGCGCACAGATTGCCGCCGCCGAGGCATCCGCTCAAGCTAAGGGAACCAATGTCTAACCGCCCCGTTCTAGTCGTCGACTTCGGTGCTCAGTATGCGCAGCTGATTGCGCGTCGCGTTCGCGAGGCTGGCGTCTACAGCGAAATCGTGCACCACGACGTTACCGCCGAGCAGGTCAAGGCCAAGAATCCGCTCGGCATAATCCTTTCGGGTGGCCCATCATCGGTTTACGAACCCGGTAGCCCGCAGCTAGACCGCGCGATTTTGGAACTCGGAATTCCGGTGCTCGG
>CAYTNT010000132.1:0-1679 GCA_964439235.1 uncultured Rhodoluna sp.
ATCATGGCCAAGGCGATGATTTGGGCCGTGCGTCGCAACCCGACCGTGAACTCGACCTGGACCGACGAGGAAATCATTGTTCACAACTACGTGAACTTTGGTGTTGCTGCCGCCACCCCGCGCGGACTAATCGTGCCGAACATCAAGGATGCCGACAAGATGTCGATGCTCGAGTTGGCTCAGGCCATCGAGCAGCTGGCGATGACCGCTCGCGAGGGCAGGACCCAGCTCGCCGACATGCAGAACGGAACCATCACCCTGACCAACATCGGTGTGTTCGGCGTTGACACCGGAACCCCGATCTTGAACCCGGGTGAGGTCGGCATCGTGGCTCTCGGCTCGATTCGCCCGAAGCCTTGGGTGGTCAACAACGAGATTGTCGTTCGCCAAATCACCACGATCGGCGCAACCTTCGACCACCGAGTGGTCGACGGAGACGTGGCTTCGAGGTTCGTGCAGGATGTTGCTTCGGTAATCGAAGAGCCTGCGCTGCTGCTCGACTAATTCGCCAAACTGGTAGACCTAGGGGGAAACATGAAGACCAAGTCTCGAAACACACAGATTGCAGCTTTCCTGCTTCTAGGCGCTTTTCTAGCAAACTCATGGCTTCAGGTAAGTCAGTGGCAGTACGCCATCGATGCAGAATTCCTCAGACTGCTTACTGATGTCACCAGCTCGACCTGGTTGTCTCAAGTGCTGTATTTCCCGCAGGCGTTGTTCCTGAGTTTCAGTGCTCTAATCGGAGCCATTGTCGCGCTGGCCGGCAATCGACGTTGGGCAGCCATCGGTGGCTCTATTGGTTTTCTAGCTCTTCTACCTTTGGGGTTCATCGCCGATTTGGTTTACTTCATTCAAATGAACGCGGCGGACCCTCTTGCAGAAGCAATTCGCTATTCGACTCCAACCAGACCGCAGGGCTATCTCTACTACTTGGGCCTTGCCCTTGCAGCGGCTGCATTGATAGTGACACTCGTGGGGCGAAGCAAGAAGACCCCAATTCCGGTCGAGCCAGTCTTGGTCGACGAGGTCGCTTCTCAGGCAACCGTTACGCCGGTTGCGTTTGACACTCAAACCGGACGTCCGATCCTGGGTTATGACACCCAGACCGGCAAGCCGATTTACGCCGACGAGAAACCGAAGAGCTAGGCCAAAACCTGGGGATGCGCCTGCGCATCCTGACCGTGCACCCACTCGTTATTGACAACGATTATCAATAGCGTTTAGCATTTATGCATGACCTCGATTAAGAAGCTAAGCCGCGTATTCGCCGCACTGTTCTCAGCCGTCGCCGTTACCGTCGCGCTCACCGGATGCGCGACCGAACAACCTGACGCCAAGCCAACCGTGACCGGAGCCATCAAGGTAGTTGCCGCTACTCCGGTATGGACCAGCATCGCCGAGGCAATCGGCGGCGACCAGGTCGAGGCCACCGCGCTCATCACTCAGCCGAACCAAGACCCGCACTCATACGAGGCATCGGCTCGTGACCAGCTGGCCGTGAACGACGCAAACATCGCGATCATCAACGGCGGCCACTACGACGACTTCTTCGCGCAAATGGTCGACACCGCCAACGCTGACGGTTCGGGCCCTGTCATCATCCACGTTGCAAATGACCTCGGCGCCGGTGCTGCTGACGCGCACTCGAACGAGAGCCACGACCACGCCGGTGAGGGCAA
>CAYTNT010000133.1:0-1644 GCA_964439235.1 uncultured Rhodoluna sp.
GGGCTGCTTGCCAAGGCACCGATGAGGAAGGTCGATACGAGCGCGATAACCAAGGCGATCGCAGCATACTTGACGATTTTCTGGCGTCGGATAGATGTCGGCGAGGCGCTCGAAACCGGTATTCCCGTTTGGCGTGAAGGATTTGGTTTGCGTGTCTTGGAGCGCTTGGGCATTAGAAGATTCCGGCTAGCTTCATGGTCACGACAAGCATAACCACGCCGCCAATTCGGTAAACCCAAACCATGCCAGGGCGGTTCAGCAGGCGAACTTCGTCGCCCTCGCCGTGTCGGCCAAGCATGTGCAGGATCGAAAGCGCGAGCATCGGAATCGGCAGCAGCGCAAACGACCAGAGCGCGAAGTCTCGTGTTGCACCGAGCCACATGCCAACGAGGCTCGTGGTCACGTTTGCGACCACCAAGGTTAGAGCGAGCCCAGGAATGCCATTTGGCAGGATGCGCCAGAGCCATGGGAAGTTAGGGAACTTCTCTGAGTACCAACCCAGTACCACCGGCACGACGAAGAGCAATGAGCCGAACCAGGTGCGCCAGTCGTTGCCCATGAGAGCAGCGGTGACGAAGATGAAGACGGCGAGGCGAACGAACAGCGCTGCCCAGCGACCAACAGTGTGCACGCTCGGAACCGTGGTTGGGTGCAGTCGGTCGAGGCGCTCAGGGAAGCCTCGAGCAACTAGCTCTTCGAAAATCACGCGCGTTGCTGTCGCGATTGCGATGGCTAACGAGAATTCGGCTACGTGGTTGGCGACCGGAAGGGTCAGACCAGCGAGTGCCGGAAGAGTCGAGATCATTGCCGACGTGGTCCAGGCGCCGATAAACGGCAGAACCGCGATATCGACGATGCGCTCCCACCAGTAGTTGTTATCGCGCTCGGGAACCTTGCGGAACTGGCGGAAGGCATTGGCCAACAAGGCTGGGCCATAGCCGACAATAACGACGCCGAGAAGCAGACGTACGTCATTCATGCCGCCGAACCCGCCGAACATCATGCTGCCAGCCACAAAGATGGCCATGCCGATGGTGCCTGCGCCTACATCGAAGACACCGATTACAGCGATTGCTACAAAGATTGGCCAGAACGGAGGCTTGATGTCGTTGCCGTTGATTCCGAGTGCAGTGACGGCGAGTACGACGGCAGCGATCGAAGGCAACAACGAGAAGATACCTGCGGCGGCGCGCAGGTATGCGCCATCGACGAAGATTCGACTGAGCAGAGTCGAGCCGTGCGCAGCGATGCCAACCGCCCGAATGCTCAGGTTGTCGATTGCGGTCATCCAGCGGCGGCGCCAGATCTTCAGGCGGTCTCCCCTACCGCGACGACGTAGTTCGTATTCCTCGTGAGCCGCATCGATGTTGGCAACCGAGCCAGGCTGGTCGCCCGAACCACCCGAACCGCCGCCCGAGCCACCCGAACCTCCGGCCGAGCTCGCGGCACCAGCGGCCGCAGCACCAGCGGCCGCAGCGGCAGCGGCTGCAGCAGCAGCCATCGCGGCTGCGACTGCGGCGGCAGCGCCAACGGTCTCGGTGACCTGCTGAATCGATGCCGGGTCGCCCATTGGGTCGTAAGGAAGTGAAGGTGCGTCGTCGCCGTCGGTAGCGCCAGGAACAACTGGGGCCACCGGTGCAGGCG
>CAYTNT010000134.1:0-1637 GCA_964439235.1 uncultured Rhodoluna sp.
TGCTGCGCCTTAACGTCGAAGCCTCTGACGAATCCTTAATGCACAGTCTTCGTGACGAAGTATTAGCCCTAATTCGAAAGTAGTTTTGCCATGACGCAAACCTCAGCAACTCAGCTCGCCGCAGATCAGTACAAGGTCGCCGACCTCTCACTCGCCGAAGCTGGCCGCCACCAGATTCGCCTCGCCGAAAACGAGATGCCGGGTCTGATGGCGCTGCGTGCCGAGTTCTCGGCAAGCCAGCCACTGAAGGGCGCTCGCATCGCCGGTTCGCTACACATGACGGTGCAGACCGCGGTGCTGATCGAGACCCTCGCGGCTCTAGGCGCCCAGGTGCGCTGGGCATCCTGCAACATCTTTTCAACGCAGGATGAAGCAGCGGCCGCAGTGGTCGTTGGCGATGGAACCCCTGCTGCACCGCGCGGTATTCCGGTGTTTGCCTGGAAGGGCGAGACCCTCGAGGAATACTGGTGGTGCACCGACCGCATCTTTGACTGGTCGACCGAGGCAGCTGCCGAAGGCGCTTCATACATCGGCCCAAACATGATCCTGGATGACGGTGGCGACGCCACCTTGCTGGTGCACAAGGGCCGCGAGTTTGAGCTCGCCGGTGCCGTGCCTGCCACCTCGCCGAACGACAGCGAAGAGTATGCGGTAATCCTCGACCTGCTGCGTTTCTCGACCGCATCACAGCCTGGTCGCTTCACACAAATCGCCGAAGAACTCATCGGTGTCACCGAGGAGACCACCACCGGTGTTCACCGCCTCTACGAATTCCACAAGCGCGGCGAGCTGCTGTTTCCAGCAATCAACGTGAATGACTCGGTCACCAAGTCCAAGTTCGACAACAAGTACGGAATCCGTCACTCGCTGCCGGATGGCCTGAACCGCGCAACCGATATCCTCATCGGCGGCAAGGTTGCTTTCGTAGCTGGCTACGGAGACGTCGGCAAGGGCTCGGCAGAGGCGCTTCGCGGCCAGGGCGCTCGAGTTATCGTCAGCGAGATTGACCCGATCTGTGCCTTGCAAGCGGCGATGGACGGCTTCCAGGTAGCCCGCCTCGAGACCGTCATCGACCAGGTCGACATCTTCGTCACCGCAACCGGTAACGCCGGCATCATTCGCCCAGAGCACCTGACCCAGATGAAGCATCTGGCGGTCATCGCCAACGTCGGTCACTTCGACAACGAAATTGACATGGCTGGAATCGCCAAGCTGCCCGGTGTGACCAAGGTTGAGATCAAGCCTCAGGTTCACGAGTGGCGTCTGCCAAACGGTCGTTCGGTGCTAATTCTCAGCGAGGGTCGTCTGATGAATCTGGGTAACGCCACTGGTCACCCCAGCTTCGTGATGAGCAACTCATTCAGCAACCAGGTTCTGGCTCAAATCGAGCTGTTCACCAAGACCGAGCAGTACCCGACCGGGGTTTATGTTCTGCCTAAGCACCTAGACGAAAAGGTTGCGAGTTTGCACCTTGCGGCACTTGGTGTTGAATTAACACAACTCACTCCCGAGCAAGCCGAGTACATTGGTGTGTCAGAGAGTGGTCCGTACAAGGTTGAGCACTACCGCTACTAACTAACCGAGGTGGTTATGGCACACAAGATTCTGGTCGTTGACGACGATAACGCCCTTCGCGA
>CAYTNT010000135.1:0-1587 GCA_964439235.1 uncultured Rhodoluna sp.
CGGATGCGGCCTTCGCAGCAGCCAAGCCTGGCGTAAAGTTCCGCGAGATTCACGCCGCCGCGATGCAGGTGATCGCAGCCAAGACCGCCGGTTGGGGTCTGCTGCCGTTCAGCGCCGAGGAATCACTGCAGGCAGACAAGCAGTTCCACCGCCGCTGGATGGTTCACGGCACCAGTCACCACCTCGGACTAGATGTTCACGACTGCGCACAGGCCCGTCGCGAGATGTACCTAGACGCAGAGTTGAAGCCAGGGATGGTTTTCACGATCGAACCGGGACTCTACTTTCAGCCTGATGACCTTCTTGTGCCGACAGAGTTCCGCGGCATCGGAGTGCGCATTGAGGATGACGTTCTGGTTACCGAGACCGGAGTCGAAAACCTCACCGCCGCGTTGCCTCGCAAGAGCGAGGATGTCGAAGCCTGGCTGGCGAAGTTTCTCTAGTTCGAACTAGCAGCTACTTGGATGCGTTAGCCGCATCCGCCGCCTTTGCAGTGTTGGCCTTGATAATCGCCTCGTTGGCTGCGCTCACCATGGTCGCCGGCACCTGAACCTGATAAAGCGACGCAATGACCTGCGACTGGCTCAAGAATCCGCGCTTGGTCTTGCTCAGCGAGTAGCGAATCACGGTCCAGAGCATGCCGATGCCGGCACCGATGAACACAGCCGAAATCAGCGAACCGGCGCCGCCTGTCGCAGAGGCATCCACGCTCGGAATGCTGGTTCCGAAGATGAAGCCCACGAGCAGGCCGAGCCACGAACCGGTTAGCGCGCCGGTCAGCGCCACACGCGAGTAGGTGAGCTTGCCGCGCACCCGCTCGACCGAGCGCAGGTCTTTGCCGACGATCGCAATCGCGGTGGGTGGAAAGTTGTTGGCGACCAGTTTCTCAACATGCTCTGCAGCCTGTTCGTACTGCTGAAACTCGGCGATGACTTCGCCCTGTTGTGCGCTAGCGGAGCCCGAATTGACCGAATTTCTTCTGCTGTTGTTCATTCCCATATTCTGGCACGACCCTAAAGCACTCGTCTAAGGTTGAGGGGTGAGCGCAACAAGAGTCTTCGTTGCCAGATTGGCTGGCTGTGGCGTCTTTGACCCAGCGGGTGACCGCGTAGGAAAAGTCATCGACGTTCTTGTCGCCTACCGCAAATCCTCTGCGCCCCGCGCAACCGGAATGGTGGTCGAAATCACCGGCCGCCGTCGAGTGTTTGTGCCAATCACCAGGGTCACCTCGATTGCTCCCGGCCAGGTCATCACGACCGGCCTAATTGACCTGCGCCGATTCACCCAGCGCGGCCGCGAAGTGCGCGTTATTGCAGAGATTCTGGGCCGCAAGGTTCGACTGCTCGACGGATCTGGAATGGCAACAATCGAAGACTTGGCCATTGAGCAGAGCAAGAACCTCGACTGGTCGGTTAGCGAACTGTTCTTGCGCCGCCCCAAGACCAGCGCATCACCTTTTGCCAAGGGAGCCACCCTTTTTGCCGCGTGGGAGCAGGTTGCCGAGGATGGCAACGACAACGAGGCCCAGTCGGCCGAGCAGCTCATCGCCACCTACGAAGATCTGCGTCCTGCGGATATCGCATCCGC
>CAYTNT010000136.1:0-1543 GCA_964439235.1 uncultured Rhodoluna sp.
GAGCTCGAGCGGCACCGAGGCCGCGGCCAGGGACGCTCGCTACCGAGCCTTCGAGAAGCTTGCGGCAAACTCGGGCGCGAAGGCCGTGATGCTGGCCCACACACTGGATGATCAGGCAGAAACCGTGTTGCTCGGGCTGGCTCGGGGCAGCGGCCCGCGTTCGATGGCCGGGATGCGCGCAATCGCATCCCTACCCGGTATTGCTTACCTGAGGCCACTACTCAGGATCACTCGCGAGACAACGGTCGCGGCCTGTCGCGACGCAGGCGTCAAGTTCTGGGACGACCCCATGAATCTCGACCCCTCGTTTGCGCGAGTGCGCGTGCGCCAGAACGTGCTTCCGCTGCTCGAGGAACAGCTCGGCCCCGGCATCGCCGAAGCGCTGTCGCGCACGGCCGACATCGCACGCGAGGATTCCGACTACCTCGACTCACTCTGCAACGACATCTTCAAGGGCATCGCGATCTTCGAACCGACCGCAATCAGGCTCCCCGCAGAACTGCTGGCAGAGCAGCCGCCGGCGATCCGCAATCGCATCCTGCATCAGGCGCTCTCGACTTTTCACCCGTCGCCAACCCGCGCCCACGTGCTGGCTGTCGACCAGTTGCTGACCAATTGGCACGGGCAGAAACCACTCGCTCTGCCAGGTATTAGAGTTAGTAGAACCGGTGGCGAGATCCACCTGAAATCAGCCAAAACTTTGAAGCCAGGAGCCTGCTAAGTGGACCTCTCGAGGGTAAAGAACGACATCACCGAGGTGCTGGTCACCCCTGAGCAAATCCAGTCGAAGATTGCCGAGTTGGCCGCAGCGATCGACCAAAAGTATGCCGGCAAAGACCTGCTGCTGGTCGGCGTGCTCAAGGGCGCTGTGATGTTCATGGCAGACCTCAGCCGCGCGATTCAGATTCCGACTCAGATGGACTGGATGGCAGTCTCGTCCTACGGCTCGGGAACCGTTTCATCGGGTGTGGTGCGCATCCTCAAGGACCTCGACGCAGACGTTCTGGGTCGTCACATTCTGATTGTCGAAGACATCATCGACTCGGGCCTGACCCTCAGCTGGCTGGTCGGCAACCTCGAAGCCCGCGGAGCCGCCTCGGTTGAGGTTGTTGCCCTGCTGCGCAAGCCCGCTGCTGCCAAGGTGCAGGTAGAGGTTGCGCTGGTTGGCTTCGACATTCCCAACGAATTCGTGGTCGGATACGGACTGGACTACGCCGAGAACTACCGCACCCTGCCTGGCGTTGCGATTCTCTCGCCGAGCGTCTACAGCTAGTCGAAAAACTGGTGGGATGCGCCTACGCATCCACTCACGCATCCATCAGTGATCCGCCAAGCGATCAACTCGCCTGCGCTTTATCCCTAAGCGAACAGCCCTGAAAATTGTCGGCCGCGAGCGGTAGCCTGTACAAGTGAAATTCAAGAAGATTCTTCAGGGTCCTGTTATCTGGATTGCTGCCGCGCTGATCGTTGTTTTCGTCGGTTCATCGATGATCAACACCAGCCAGTACAAGCGCGTTGACACCAGCGTCGGACTCTCGCTGAT
>CAYTNT010000137.1:0-1533 GCA_964439235.1 uncultured Rhodoluna sp.
CAAACACGAACGCGTCGAGCAAGAAATGCGCAATCACGAAAGGCAGTGCTGAGCCCGTCGGGTTTTTGGCCCGCCAACGCTCGAACAACCAGGCGAAGGCAAGGCCCATCACAAAATTGCCCACGAGTCCGGCAAAGCCCTGATAGAGGTGGTAGCTGCCTCGCAAACCTGCACTCAGCAAGACCCGCCAACGCAACCCGACACCAGCCGATGCCAATCGCGTTTGCAGATAGCTGAGCAGAATCGTCTCTTCGAGCAACGCCGCCTTCACGGCAAACAGCAGCAGAACCGGAATCGTCCACCAGTATTCGGCCAGATTTGCTGGCTCGACCTTGGCGGCTAGTCCTAGCAGACGAGCCCCGAGATACAAACCCAAACCAGGGATGCTGATAGCGGCCGTTAGAAGCAACCCGCGCAGCAGGGCGTTCGCGCCGCCCGACTTGAACGAGAGCCCAAGTGCCTCGACCCAGCTTCGCGTTCCGCGAGCCAGCAGATAGGCCACCAGAGCGACGGGCGCCAGCCCCAAAAACACATAGGCGAGCTGATAGGTCAGATCCAACCATTCGTTCTGCGCCGCGCTCTGGTTGAGTTTCACGGTGGAGCCCGCAAGTCCAGCGGATGCGGTGAGTTTCGACACCAGGCTCAGAATCGAGTAGACCGCCGAAGCGCCGAGGCTCAACGCCAGCACAATGCCGATTTCGGCAAAAACTTGCCGCCTGGCCCCTTCGGGCGCAACTTCGCGCTCTTGGCCGAGGCTCATAGCAGTGTGCTCAAGGCCATCCACGCGGCCATGCTCATGATCAAAAAGCCTCCGACCACGCCGGTCCAAACTTGGAAAACAGGGGAGATGACTTTACGAGTAAAGAAGGCGGCCGCGGCGATGGCCTGCTGCCAAACCAACGACGCGACAAAGACGGCGGCAGCAAAGACCAAAGCTGTAAACCACGGGTTTTCTGCGGCGATACCCATTGCCTTATCGTCAATTAGCGCGATCGACGGCGAGATTGCCAAGAAGAACAGGGCTGTCGGGGGATTGACCGCGGTGGCAGCGGCAAACTTAGCCCAGGTCTTGAGAACCGAACCCGCTACTGCGTCGGCGCTCGTGCCCGCGGTTGCGGCATCCTTCAGTTTCTGAATCGATGACCACAGGATGCGTCCGCCGACCACAGCTAGGATTCCCGCGCCGACCCAGGTCAGCGCGGTGCCCCACTCGCTCATGAACCTGCCGACCTGACTGCCAAGCCCAAACACGATAAAGGCGTAAGCGAAGTCAACTGAGGCCATGGCCAGACCGCCGGCGATACCGTGCTTCCAACCTCGCGTGAGAGTCGTAGTGATCAGCAGCAACGCCATCGGGCCGAGCGGAATCGCAAGGCTAAAGCCGGCCGTGACACCGAGTGCAATCAATTCGAACATGGCGTTTAGTTTGGCAGGGGAATCCTCAGGATTCGTTCAGGATGTTCGGCATTCGACATCTCGGTTTGTAACAGATTTGTAAACGCTTGTAAAAAGCCATAGCAAAGTGAATTTAAC